>JAFGMS010000244.1 GCA_016927375.1 Anaerolineae bacterium | reverse complement strand
CTATTGAATTCTATGGCGATTTGGTTGGCTCGCTATATGATCAGGATGCCAGACGATTGGTTGTTGTTGCCCACCGGTAGGGACGTCCCGGCTTGCAATAACTAGTTTTAACTTGCATACTTGCAGACCTGCAAACTTATTCTTTGGAGATGTAATGACTCGCGAGGAGATCACGCGCCTGACCGCACTGTCATCGTGTGCGGGTTGAGCGTCTAAGCTGGCCCCAGAGGCCCTGGCGCAGGTTCTGCGCCCCTTACAAGGTCTATTTGACCCTGCCGATCACCCCGATTTGCTGGTTGGGTTAAGCTCGCCTGATGACGCTGCCGTGCTGCGCCTGGACGACGAGCGCGTGCTGATCTTCACCACCGACTTCTTTACCCCCATCGTCGATGATCCTTACCAATACGGTGTGATTGCCGCCGCCAATTCCCTGAGCGATATTTACGCCATGGGCGGCAGGCCGCTGCTGGCGCTGAACATCGCTGCCTTTCCCCCCAACCTGCCCCTCGATATGCTGTCCGATCTCTTGCGCGGCATGGCCGAGAAGGTGCGGGAGGCCGGGGCGGCCGTCGCCGGCGGTCACACCATCCAGGACAAAGAGCCCAAGGCCGGGCTGGCGGTGATCGGCATGGCGCACCCAGACCATCTGTTGACCAAAGCGGGCGCGCGGCCCGGCGACATCCTCATCCTGAGTAAGCCGCTGGGTTCCGGTGTGATCGCCACGGCCGGCAAGAGCGATAAAGTCGATCCCGCCCACATGGTTGAGGCGGTAGACTGGATGATGCAGCTTAATCGCGCTGCCTGCGAGGCGGCGGTGGCCGCCGGCGCGCGCGCCGCGACCGACATCACCGGGTTTGGCTTCCTGGGCCACGCCACCGAGATGGCCGAGGCCAGCGGGGTGACTTTCGAGATCAGCACCGGCAGTGTGCCTTTGATGGCGGGGGTCGAGGGCTATGCCGACGAGTGGCTCTTCCCCGGCGGCTCGATAGAGAACAAGATGGCCTTCGAGGCAAAGGTGCATTTCGGGGAGGGGATCAGCCAGGAGCAGCAGATGATCCTGTTCGATGCACAAACCAGCGGCGGCTTGCTTATCGCTGTTCCACTGGATGGCGTTGATATCTTCGAGCGTGAGATGCAGAAAAGCCGATTACCCTGGTGGAAAATCGGTCAGGTCGTCGAGCGCAACCAAACCGGCATCATCGTCACCCGGTAAACGGGCAATGAGCAGCGAGTCGCGAGCAATAAAGCCGTAGCCATAAGCCATCTGCCATAGGCTATAAGCCATCAGCCAACCGCTACCACTTCTCCAGCCCATGCTTCTCCAGCAAAACCTCATCGTTCATGATCTTATCGGTCGGGCCGTCGGCCACAATACGACCTTCATCGAGCACCACGGTGCGGGGGAAAATCTCCTTGACAAAGCGCATGTCGTGGGTGGCGACCAGCATCGTGCGCTGCATGTCACGCAGCAGGTTGATCAGGCTGCGGCGTGCGCGGGGGTCGAGGCCGGCAGTGGGCTCATCGAACAGGAGGATTTTGGGGTCCATGCTCAGCACCGTCGCGATAGCGATGCGCTTCTTCTCGCCGAGGCTCAGGTGGTGAGAGATGCGATCGGCATATCCCTCCATTCCCACCGCCGCCAGTGCCTCCATCGACCGCTTGCGGACCTCATTATCGGGAATACCCATATGCAGCGGCCCGAAGGCCACATCATCGAACACCTTGGGGTTGAAGAGCTGGTCATCGGCGTTTTGGAAGACCAACCCCACCCAGGCCCTGATCTGGCCCAGGTTGGCCTCTTCGACCGGCAGCCCACCCACACAAATCGAGCCCTGCTGGGTGTCAAGCAGCCCATTGAGATGCAGCATCAGGGTCGACTTACCGGCACCGTTGGGCCCAACCAGGGCAACCTTCTCGTCCGGCCCGATGTGTAGGGTGACATCGGCCAGGGCCTGGTGGCCATCCGGGTAAGAATAAGTGAGATTGTCGACTTCGACGGTATGGTGCACGGGGGTCTCCTTCGACGCCTGAACGTTGACACGTTTGAACGTTCGAACGTTTTACCGGAATAACATGCTGGCGACAGTCAATCCCAAGCCGAGCAGCAGCGCGATGATCCCAACGGCAACATCACGCAGGACAAGCGGAGGCGTATCGAGCTGCCGGATTTCTCCTCGATAGCCGCGCGCTGCCATGGCCTGGTAGACGCGCTCGCTGCGATCAAAGCTGCGCAAGAACAGGTTGCCGATCATGCGGCCGGTTGTCTGGGCGCGGAAGACAATCGATCTGCCCGCTGCAGGACTGCCGCCGATGGCCGCACTACGCGAGTCGCGGGCTCTTGTGAGACGAAGCGCCTCATCTGCCAGCACGAAGAGATAGCGATACATGAAGGAGAAGATAACGACCAGCACCCTGGGCACATGCAGCGCGCTAAGCGCCCACAGCACATCGGCGAAGTGGGTGGTCAGCATCATCAAAACGGCAAACTGGACCGAGATAAAACTCTTGAACACAATGCTAGCAAAGCGGATCACACCGGCCGCGCTGAGAGACCAACCCAGCAAAGGAACGGTTCCCAAGCTGGGGCCGGGCATGGTAAAGATAAGCGAGACGGCAGCCCCGGCGAAAGGTAAGGCAACCAACGAGCGTTTGAGAACGGTCAGGGGATCGACGCGGGCGACGACCACACCGGCCATGGCAATGGCAAAGAAGCCGACATAGGCACCAAAGGCCCCCATTGGCGTCAAAGCGATCAACAAGATCATGACGAAAGCCAGCATGACCTTGACGCGGGCATCGGTGCGGTGGAGCAGGCTATCTGTCTCTTGATAGGCATCGACGATGTGGAAATGCATGGCTAATCACCCATCCTATTGATGCGCCCTCGACTCAGATGCAATCTTCCTTGAAAATAGTGATAAGTTACGAGTAATGAGTCAAAGCTCTATATGTACCTTTTGCTCTCATAAGATTCAATCGAACACACTCTTACCCATTCTGTCATTCCCATTGGAGAGCCTTGGCTCATGAGCCACTCCTGTACAAATATATACTATAGGAATTTCCTTTTTTCGGCCTAGTCCACATTCAAGTGTCTAAGCTATGTCACCGAATTGCCGAGTAACCTGGGAACGAGTCCGGACTCGTTCCCAAACGCTTCTAATCTGATTTGCAAACGAGTCTAGACTCGTTTGTGCCCCTTCCTGGACCCGTTCGCGATCCTCGGAAGTTCCTAAGGGTTTTCAAGACCCTTAGGGTCTGGGGCAATCCCTACTTTTCAACGTTGAGCGAAAAAACGATGGTCTTGAGCAATCAAACATGGATTTCCGCTTTCGCGGGAATGACAGGCAGCCTGGCAGCGTGGAACAAGACAGGTGACGATTGGATAATTGCCTGATCGTTGCAACAATCCGTTTTTCAATCGTCAATAACTTGACCGTGAGGAGCGGATATATGGAAAAATGCCTGTTCAAGGAAACATCTGGGGGCGTTCGATCTAAGAACGCCCCCAGTCTACATCTAGGCTTTTTCGAGCTGGTACTGGATTTCGGTCAGCCACTCCTCTTCCGGTACATCGTCCGGATTATTCAGATAGATCTCACGGCAGGGGTTGACGATGCGGTAACCATTGGCCTCGATCCATCGGCCGAACGCCTGATAGGTCTCGCCCAGCCTGGAATAGCTGCCCTTATGGATCAGACAGGCCATCTTTTCGACGGCGGGCAGCTCCGAGACGGTCATCATGAGATCGCCTTCTACCGGTACAGAACCCTCAAATCCATCGGGCGCAATGACTCCAACGGCCATGTCGATGCCGTTCTCGTCAGGAGGGCCATAATACAGAGCAACAACTCGATCTTTATCCCACCCACCAACCCGGCGCTTTTCCAACGTCTCGCCCATCTTCCGGAACTGGCCGGGAACATCCTGAACGACTTCACGAAATGACAGGTATTGTTGGGCAGGAATGGACTTGAATACGACTTCTTGTTGTGGCATTTCATTCTCCTTGTCGATCATGCGGAGACGTGCGTTAACACGTGCCAGACGAGCCTGACTGTCGGCGACCTGCGCTTCCAACTCGGCCGCTCTGAGCTTGAGCATCCCCCGGATTTCTTCCGGCGTGAGATTGTCATTGAGGATGAGAGATATCTCTTCCAGCGATAACCCCAGGTCTTTGAGCGCCAGAATGCGATTCAGCCGGGGGAGCTGACTCATTGTGTAGTAACGATAGCCGGTAAATGGGTCGACGTGACCGGGCTCGAGCAGACCGATCTCGTCATAGTAACGCAGCGTCTTGGTGCTCACCTGGCAGATGTGGGCAAAGTCTCCGATCCTTAACATAAGTTGTCCTTGCGCAAAGATAGGGTTGTTGAAAGCTTTCGACTACACTATACACTTTGACCTAACGGGAAAGTCAAGGGGACCAATTTAATAAATACTCGGAGGACGGCTGTGGGGGAGAGAGCACATGGCCGCCCTACCTGCACTGTTCTATTCCGGCGTCGATGCGCTTGCCAGCTCGCGCCGCCTGGTCACCCGCCGGTTGACGAGCGCCACCCCATAGGCGGCCCCAAAGACGACCAGCACGCCGACCATCCCGGCCAGGATAGTGCTCAAGCCGCTTTCCCCGAGGAAGGGAATGGTGTAGTCGGGAAGAATCTCGTAGGGGGAGGCCTGCGCCTCGCCGATGAACTGCGGACTGCCCGGCGGCTGGAAACCCACAGGTGGTATCTCGACATCGCCAGGGGCGGATAGGACCTCAGCGACGCGTTCCAGACCGTCGGAGTAAGGTGATGCCAGCGGCGCCAGCAGCGTGATGGCCAGGGCGACGACCAGGCCGACCAGCACCCAGGCAGCGCTCCGCTGGCCGGGAGCTGTATCGCCGGTGACCAGGTCGCGGCGAGCGGCCAGAATGAAGCTCAGCGCGAAGGCAGTCAGGAGGCCCTCACCAACACCGATCATCACATGCACACCAACCATAGCCGGCAGGGCGACGATCAGGGGGGATGTCCCGGAGAGGGCCAACTCGACCGAGGCAAACAATGAAGTAAGCACAACCGAGACCCAGCCGGCCACAAAGCCACCTACCAACGTCCCGGTATTGCCTTTGAGCCGGCGCTTGAGCAGCTGGTAGACAAAATAGCCGGAAAAAGAAGTCACGATGCCCATGTTGATAATGTTGATGCCCATGACCACCAGTCCACCGTCTTGGAAGAGCAATCCCTGGATGCCAACAACGGTGGTCATGACCAACACGCCGCCCCAAGGTCCCAGCAGTATTGCAGCCAGCGCGCCACCCAATAGGTGACCAGAGGTGCCTCCCGGAATGGTAAAATTCAGCATCTGCCCGGCGAAGATGGCTGCCGCAATCAACCCCATCAGCGGGATCTGGCGCTCCCCGAGCTGTGTCCTGGTGTTGCGAATAGCCAGCAGAACCATCGCCACCGTGACGATCCAACCCACAATGGAGAGCCAGGGCGCAAAGAAGCCGTCCGGCGCGTGCATGGGAGTTGGTGAGAGTAAGACAAAGCCTTCATTCATGATTGGCGATCCTTTCTTGCAAAGTTAGTGTCGGATTGTCATTGTCTATGCTGTGACAGGGATGTATGCCCAGACTATAACGCTCCCAGGCTGGGGGATCAACGCGGCATCTGTCGAAGTGCACACACAGCGGTTATCAGGCAATCCATGCATATAAACAGTCCGCGTGCGTGTCGACAAGGTCCGCGTGCG
>JAFGMS010000019.1 GCA_016927375.1 Anaerolineae bacterium | reverse complement strand
CGCGCGCGGACCTCCTTGTCACGCGCGCGGACCTCCTTGTCACGCGCGCGGACCTCCTCGTCACGCGCGCGGACCTCCTCGTGATGTATTTTGCCGTTGTCCAATCGTCAGTCAGCAATCGTCAATCATCAATCACCTGATCCTTCTGTTGATCAAACGAGAAGATCGCCCCAAGAGCCACTGCGTAGGTCCCAGCGCCGACCCACAGCACCGCGCTGAACCCCCAGCTCACGGCGATCATCACAGCCAGCACAGCAGCAATCACCGATGTGCTTCCGTTGACCGCCCAGGCCCAGGGCACGATCCCCTGTGTGCGCTGCTCGATGAGGGCCATGCCGCGGGCGAAGGGCACCCCCATCAGCAAGCCGAGCGGCGCCAGGCTCAGCACGGCAATGCCGATCCGGGCGGCTGCCGGCCACCCCAGCGCCAGCCTGAACAGCCCGGTCAGGAGCGGGGGCATCAGCAGCGCCATCCCGATCAGCGCAGCAAGCGCCCACCTCAGCCGCCAGCGCGGCGCGGTCAAGCTTCCCAGACCGGAGAACAGCAGCACGGCAAATAACACCACCGCCAGAGCAGTCACCGGTTGGCCAACGAACAAGATGAACCGCTGCGCAAGCGGCATCTCAATGAACAAGAAGCCCAGGCCAAGCATCGAGAAGTACAGGAGAGCGCAGAGCTTCACCCTACTCCCAACAACTTCTGGTTGTTTCTCCCCCTCCCTGCTTGCGGGGAGGGGGCTGGGGGGTGGGGTGACCAGCGGGCCGAAGATCAGCAGGGCGGCCAGCACTGTCACCAGCGCCAGCAGGGCCACCAGCACCAGGTAGCCGCTGCCGCCGAAGGGCTGCCAGGTCCGGCCCAGCCCGGCGACGATCTCGGGTGTCTGCCGCCAGCGGAAGTAATGATGGAAGAATGGGCGATCATCGGTCGGGGGACAGATATCGTACTCGTATTCCTCGATGGTACCTTGCGGGTCGGCGAGCAGATCGCGAGCTATCCGGTAATCGAGGGGGACGGGGACGATGTTGTGCAGGTTGACCTCATCGGCGGAAATACCGGGCAGCCAGACCAGATCGTAACCGCGCGTGTTGACAAACTCACGTACCCGGGCCAGTTCATCGACTGCCAGCGGCTCAGGCGAAACAATGAACGTAATGGTACGCATGCTGCGGAAGGCGGCGATGTGATCGGCGGGGTAAGTGATCTGTCGCGCGCGCAGTGCGGCCTCGATGATGGCCAGGGTGCGGGCCGATTCGGTGGGCGGGGTTTGCAGCCAGCGGGTGATTACCAGCAGTCCGTCAGGTTCGAGACGGCTGAGCATATCATCGACGGCCTCGACGGTGTAGCGGTAATCCTCGGTCAGCCCGTAGGCACCCGACGTGACGGGGTGGAACGTATCGCTGAGCGCAAACAGAATAACATCGAAGGCCCGGCCGTGCTGCCGCAGGTAAGCCCGCCCTTCTGCCCGGATGACCTGCACGCGCGGGTCATTGTACAGGTCATGAGTGAAACCGGCATAGGTATCGCCCAAGGCATGGATCACCAGTGGGTTGCGCTCGATAGCCGTCACCGATCTCGCGCCATCCGCCAGCATCATCAGCACATCCCACCCCCCGCCCGGCTCCAACACGAGCATCGATGCGTTGGGGCGCAGCTCGCCGATGATGGCCTCAGGAACGTTGGCTGCCAGCCGCCCGGCCAGATCGTCGCCGGGGTCGAGCGCGGTGATCGGCATCAGGTTATCGGCGTCGAGGGTCAGCCCGGCTTGCAGCGGCGGGCGCTCGATGAGGGCGTTCTGGCTGAGGCCCGGCAGCACGTGGATCGAATCACTTTCGACGACATCCACCCGCGCCACGATGCCCCACTCGGAGAAGGTGTGGCGCGCGGTTGGTGCCAGGAGTGCCTGGCTCAATGCCTTGTAGGGCGAGAGCCGCAGTCTGAGCCACGCCGGCTGGACAACGGCTGCCGCCACCAGTAATATCGCGCCAATCAGCGGGAGGATCTTGCCCAATCCGGCTTTGTAGGAGCGGGCCCTCTGCCCGCCCGGAATATGTCCACGATACCCAAATAGCGCCGAGGCTACCAATCCCATCGATGCGCCGGCCAGTAGCGCGCCCTCACCACCGAGCCACGCCAGCAGGGGCAGGGCGATCACGCAGCCCAGCGCCGATCCGATCAGGTTGGCGGCATAGACGCGATGCAGCTTGCCGGCGTCGATGCTCATCAGCCCGCCGATCACCAGCCCGGCGCCCAGGAAGGGCAGCGTGGCCCCGGCAAAGGTCAGGATCAGATACAAGATCTGGATGTGGTCCCAGGCGATGGCATACGAGTCGAAGGGAATGAGGTTGAGGATGCCGTAGCCGGCCAGAGTGGCCAGGGAGAAGCTCGCCGACCACAAGCCGGGGCGCTTGCCAAGGCGCGGCCATACAGTCAGCAACGACCCGGCCGCGCCCGATCCCAGCAGCGCCACGCTGATCGCCATGAAGGCGAAATGGTAGAACTGCGCGACGGCAAACAGGCGGGTCAGCGTCAGCTCAAAGACCAGCATCGCCGCCGAGAGCAGCCCGGCGGCGAGCAGTGTCAGAATGTCAGAGCGGCCCAAGATGTTCCTATCTTTCCAGCGTCAAAACATGTGGATGCCGTCGCCCTATTTCTTCTTAGGAACTGTAAAAGAATAATGTAACATTTTCCACCAAGCAAATGGATGCTCTCAACTAGCACAAACACTAAACACTCCCAAAATGGAACTACACGATTAAGCCATGACCTTCTCGGTAAAGAAAATGTCAAGTTGTTTTTTTACAGTTCCTTAGGCTTGGTCTTGAGCTCGGATGTGCAGTTCGGGCAGCGTGTTGCCTTGATCGAGATGGTTGTGAAGCAAAACGGGCACTCCTGGGTGTCCGGCTCAGCGGGCTCGGCGGCTTCCTCGCGATGGAGCCGGTTGATGCCCTTCACCAGCAGGAACACCGCGGCTGCGACGATCAAGAAGCTGATAACAGTGTTGATGAAAACACCGTAATTCAGTGTCACCGCCGGGTCGCCCTGTTTTAGGATCACATAGAGATTAGAGAAGTCAACATTGCCCAACAGCACACCGATGGGCGGCATGATGATGTCGTTGACCAGCGAGTTGACAATGGCGTTGAACGATGCACCAATGATAATCCCGATGGCCATGTCGATGACGTTGCCCCGCATGATGAAGTCGCGGAATTCTTTGATCATGGTATTTCTCCTCGAATATGTGACCGGTTATGTAAAAGGAGGTCGGCCGGTCGCCGATCCTTACTCCGCATGATCCAAATTGGGCTTGCCCGGCGTATAGTCGCGCAGGATGCTTCCACCGATGAACTCCTTTAGCAGCGAGTTGTCCGGCACAAGGGCGGTATCTTTTAGCTGCTCGACCCAGCTCAGGAAGGCCAACAGCCGCTTGGCTTCGACATAATGCGGCGAGCCCATCTCGATTTGCAGCAGCAGCGGCTCGACCAGCGGTGCCAGGATGGCAAGTTCGTATACCAGCGAGGAGTTGAACATGATGTCCGCATTCTCCTGGTAAGGGAATATCCAACGCCTCTCGCCCTCCCTGACGCTGCGCCAGCGGGCCAGCGTTTGCAGCCCGGAATATCCCCGTGTGGCAGTGTCTCGCACCATGCGTCTCAGCAGCCGCACGTCGGTTGTCGGCACGCGGTTGTGACGGTCGATGTTCAATTGGGTCAGGCAGGAGATATACAGCCGAAAAACCTTTTCGGCCGGGACAGCACGTACCAACTCCGGGTTGAGGCCATGTATGCCTTCTACAATGATGATGTGCTCCGGTGTCAGCTGCACGATGTCGCCTATCTCGCTTTGGCCGTTGAGGAAGTTGTAGCGAGGCAGCTGGATCTCCTGTCCGGCCATCAGGCGTACCAGGTGATCGTTGAACAGGTCAAGATCGACTGCATGCAGGTGCTCGTAGTCATACTCCCCCTTCGTATCGAGAGGAGTCTTTTCACGATCCACGAAGTAGTTATCCAGCCCGATGGGATAGGGCTTGAGGCCGTGAGCCATCAGCTGGATGGCCAGCCGCTTGCTGGAGGTTGTCTTGCCCGCCGATGAGGGTCCGGCGATCAGCACCAGGCGTACATCAGGCTGCCGCGCGAAGATGGCGTCGGCCATATCGGCAAAACGGCCTTCGTGCAGCGCCTCGGCTACCAGGATTAGCTCGCGGGCATGACCTTCGCGGATAGTTTGGTTGAGCGCGCCGATGTCCGGTATGCCCAGCAGGCGCATCCATTTACTGCTTTCATGAAAGACACTGCGCAGCTTAGGCAGCACGGTGATCGGATGGAGTTTGTTGGGTTCGGAGCGGCGGGGGTAGTGCAGGATGAAGCCCTCGCCGTCATGGGTCAGATCGAAGGTGGTCAGGTAGCCCGTGCTGGGGGTCATGTAGCCGTAGAAGTATTCTTGGACGCCGTGCAGCTCGTACAGCACCAGGTAATCCTTTTTGCGGCTTTCCATCAGCCGCACCTTGTCCTCGTCGCCGCGTTCACGGAAGAGCTCCAGTACCGTATCCAACGGGGTAATGCGGCGCACAATCGGCGCGTCTTCGGCCACGATATCATTCATGCGGGCCTTGATCTGTTCCAGATCGGATGGCGTGAATGGTCCTGCGTTGGTCACCGCGCAGTACACGCCACCGAAGGGCAGCGAGTGATCGATGGTGATCTTGCTGCCGGGGAAGAGCTCGCGGGCAGCGACGATCAGTAAGAAAGAGAGCGAGCGGCGGTAGATGCGCAGCCCGTCACTGTCAGAGAGCAGGACCGGGCGCACCATAGCGTCCCGGTTGATAGGGTAAGACAGCTCACGCAGGATGCCGTCCACCAGCGCGGCGATAACGGTGCACTCATCCGGGGTGCCTTCCGGACGGACCGAGGGAACCATCTCCGGGTAGACTTGTTTGAAGTAGGCTTCCAGCGGCGTGCCGTTCGGCGCGCTCCAATAGGTGCCATCCAGCATCTGCACGCGGGCCGCCTGGCGCGATTGGGAGGGTGTGATTTCAATGGGTTGGGTTGTCATGATGTCAAGCTCGTTGAATATATAGTGGACGGCAATAACGTATGTATGCGCAGCTTGTTCGGGCACAACGGACTATAGGCCGATCCGGGTTAACATTCTTGATATAGATGTCCAGAAAAGTTTCCAACCGGGCCATGATGCGCGATCTGTGATGTGTGACAGGCCGCCAGTGCTTTCCCACGGATCACTTCTGAGCGTCACCTTACTCTGTTCGGAAAAGACTTATCTGGATGACTACACTATTATAGGCCGACTTGGGCGGCAGGCCATCTTTCAGCAATTCCAAATCTAAACAGTAACTGATACTGTTGGCGAATTCAATTGTAGAGGGCTGTGAGGAAAAAGGCGTAAAATGACAGGGACATTATGATGAGCTATCAACAGAAGGGAGCCAAAACATATCCCTGCGGGTGGGCGAAGTAGTAACCGCTCACCGATGCAGCGGGTATTATGGCGAAGCCTTCGATCAGGATGGTATTCTACTCTGGGAATATCTCT
>JAFGMS010000243.1 GCA_016927375.1 Anaerolineae bacterium | reverse complement strand
TCCACCTCGCGCAGCCAGACATCGAAATCGTGTTGCTTGGGCTCGAATATCTGGAGGGTGAACCCATCATGCTCGATGATCTCGTCGGGGATGAGGAGATCGGTCGGTACAGGCGGATCTTGCAGCAACAGCTGGTCAGCCATAGCGCGCCATGCCCCAAATTCGCTTTACGGGTTTACCTGCTCAGTATCCTGGCGTTGTATCAGGAGATTTGTCTTTACATTCCTTCTTCATAAATGCTGTAGACAACGGGTTATCTGTCAGCGAATGGAGGCAAAACATAGAAGGTGTCTGGTGTTTGATTGAGGAAGTGTAGGTTGATCAAATCATGATGGTCTAGCGAAGAATGTGGGCAATCGTCCGTATAGCGAGAATCGTGCCAGCCCAATACCTCACATACATGCTTGATTATCTGGCAGAAGAATCATGCATCCTTATGCCATGAGAATCAGATGGTCGCAAGAAGCTCATCACGATCCAGATCGTAGTGCACCGGACGGCGGAACCACTGATCCTCGTGGTAGTTCTGACGCGGCGTATTCTCGTCGAGGCGCTGCAACATAAACCGGGATAAGCAGTCGGCAGCCTGGTACAGCCCGCGAGGACGGGCGACATAGACCGGCGGATCGGCTTTGCCGCCGCTTGTCCGGACGAAGAATACGTTCCCGTAGGGATCGGGTTGGCTGGCCAGCACAAAAGCATCCGGCGGATAGGCAGCTTGGAGCAATGATGCCTTATCGATACGCATCATTGCTGAGAAGTTAGCGCCCTGACCCAGCACAAACTCGATGCTCTGTCGGCCGATCTCTAGCATAAGCTGGCAGTAAACTTCGGGCAGGCAATTCACACTCTGTCGCTGCTGGAGCGCCTCCAATTCGTCCTCTGTACATCCCTGCCGCTTTTCCCAGAACCAGCGGCCGGCAATGACCTCCCTGACTCTATCGAGCGATGGGTTCTCATCTGGCTGCGGCAATAGATAGAACGATCTGCCCGCAGGGTCATACTGGTATTGGTTCAGGTAGCGGCGATAGACTCGAACCTGTTGCCGTCGGTAGTTGCGATCCAGCACCTCACGCAGATAATCGGAGAGGCGCTCAGTAAAACGGAAGAAGTTGGTGCGAGTCTCAAATAGATACACGGCCGGGTTATCATCATGATCCCCAGTCCGAAAGAATAAGAAGCTCGTCTCGGTTACAACATCAAACACAAAGGCGTCGTCTGGCACCGGTTGTTTGTTTTCGGCAGCCTTACTCGCAAAAGGCTCTTTCATTTTCAGTACATGCTCATAGGTAGCCTTCTTGCTCAGCACCTCGTCCAGTCCTGTGCGCCCGACTGATCGCATGACCCGGCAGTAGGTTTCAGGCAAGTGCGCAATGCCCTGCGCCTCGCATAGCCGCTCAAGGTCGTTGTTGGTACAACCCTGTGGCTGCCGCTGGGACCAGCCAAGGATTCTTGCGGCTTCGTGCCTGATCTGCGTGACTAGCTCATCGAGCGGAAGGTCTTGGGGCGGCGGATCCACAGCGACGAACTCGTCGAGCGCCTGATCATACCGTTAGTCGATCCCATAGATCCGGTCGCTGACCTCATCTCTCACATACGGGTCGTGTTCTAATTCCCATACAAGATAATCGGTGAGCGAATCGGCCAGCTTGTGATAGGCCCCATCCTCCCAATAGCCATACACGGGCGGATCGTCCGGGCAGCCCGCTGTGCGGAAGAAGCGGCAGCCGGTGCCCTGGTCGTGGCCCATGAAGAGGAACAGGTCTGGGGGATAGTCGAGCGCGTCGTCTCTAAATTCCTTTGTATACCACTTCATTTCCTGGACGTTCTTGCCGAAATCGGCATAACCATCCAGAATGCGGCTCAGGCCATAGCCACCCACTGCAAGCATTACCTGGCGATAGACTTCCGGAAGGCATTCTACTTCCTGAGCCTTGCGCAGCGTCTCGAGATCCGCCTCGGTGCAGCCATAGAAGCTCGCGGTCCGTAGCCTGGGTGCGGCCAGAGCCTCTCGGAGACGCAGAGGAAGATGGGAGAAGTCGGGGCCTGACGCCGGGACAAATGTATCCTTTGCGGGGTCAAATAGATAAGCCGCCTGGTGGCCGGCCTCCCATAGGCCGACGGCTTTGGTCTCCCCTGTTGCCAGCGCGAGGAACTCTGAAAACGAATCGGTCAGCTTATAGAAGCAGTTACCGCCCTCGTACGAGTACACCGCCGGATTGTCGTGATGCGGCTGTGTCCGAAAAAAATAGAAGGTACACCATAGATCGGTGAAGAAGACGAACAGGTCTTCAGGATAGCTCAGGCCATAATCGCCCAGGCGCATGATAAGCTGGTTCCGGGTCGCGGACTTCTCGATGCGACGTAGCAGAGCTTGCGGTTGATGGTCTTCATACAGCCCGCCCTGCTGCCGCATCCATCCGAGCTTGTGGCTGCCGGCAAGTGCCACACCACCCTTACGAGTACGTGCTACCCCTTGGGCCAGCATGTACTGGCGGTATGTTTCCGGCAGGAAATCAACACCCTGTGCCTTGCGGAGACGCTCCAGGGCCGGCTCTGTTGTCACCCTGCGCATCGTATCGAGGTGAGCCTTGCGCTCGTCCTCCGGCAAGGCGTTGAGCGCCCAACCGTAGTGCCGCTGGAGCAATCCAGTGAGCCGCTTCTTGAGCCTGGCAAGTATCATCATGGCGCTCTCTCCTGAGCGAGAAGTCTACACTGATGTGCTGTCGAGGCCAAGCTGGGATGCTGCGCAGTGTGATGTATAATGAGCGCAATTACGGGTCGAGCATGTGGAGGCAAAATTACGAGAAACCGTCTCTGTAGTTCGTTATTCTGTGGGTCATTACAGTAACCGAATTCCATCCATCTTCAATCAGCCTGATCACCTACTTTGCGTGCCAGTTAGGAGATGACATAATGGCTCAATTATCCATTCGCCGTTTGACTCTCTTCAAGCAGGGCATTGGCTACTTCGAGCGCCGTGGAGACGTTGAAGAGCAGACTATCTCATTGGTTGTCCCACGCGAAGCTACCAACGATGTGCTCAAGAGCCTGAACGTCATGGTATATGGCCCCGGCCAGGTGCTTAGTGTAGATTATGAGACTCCTGCCGACAAAGCTCGCGTCCTCAGCGATCTGCCCATCCAGCTTGAAGACCGGTCGAGTATGCTTGACCTCCTGACCAGCTTACGCGGGGCCGATGTGACTCTGCAAACCGCAGGTCAACCGGATTCACATGGACGCATCATTGGTGTCGAATCGTCCCTTGATGCTGCCACCAATCCACCTGTCGTTTTGCTTCAGCAAGAGTCTCGGGTGCAGATGATACCCCTGTCGCAGGTCACCAGTCTGCTGATCCACGATTAGCGTGTGGCTACCAACATTGGTTATTTCCTCGATGTGAGTGGTACCGAGCACACTCATACCGCCCTGACCGTCCGCCTCAGCGAGGACACCCGTGATCTTGGGATCAGCTACCAGGCTCCCAGTCCGACATGGCGGGTGAGCTATCGACTGGTTGGCGTGGAACATGGGCAGGCCCGGCTTTTAGCCTGGGGATTGTTTGACAACTCACTGGATGAGGATCTCGACGACGTCCAGCTCACCCTGATCTCCGGGCGGCCGATTTCCTTTGAGTACGCCCTTTATGAGTCGAAGGTTCCTCACCGCCCACATGTTGCCGATTTGGCTGAGGCTGTATCAGCGGCCGCCAACCCGCTTGCAGCCGAGTCGATTGCCACCATCAGCCACGAGCTGCGTACGCCACTCAACAGCATTTTAGGGTTTTCCCGGGTGCTGCTTCAGGGTGTTGACGGTGAGCTAACAGCACAACAGCACCAGGATATTGAGACAATCCACAAGTCCGGCCAGCACCTGCTGGAACAGATCAACAACCTCCTCAGCGCTGTTCACCTCAAGGATGACATGAGTATGGCCCAGCCGATGCTATTTCGCTCCGGCCCGCTGGGGGATTTGAAGGTCAGCAGCAGTTATTTGCAGCCTATGATCATGGAGAATGCTGAGCCCGAGTTTCTCGTCTATGAGGTTCACACACCGATCACGGTGCGGAGAGGGCAGTCGGCTATGGTTCCGCTGATTGACACCACTACCGCATACGAAGAGCAGCGTGTCTACAACGGTTCCAAGATGCCTAACCACCCTTTGATTGTATGGCGCTTCGCCAACACGACAGGCGTTGCTTTGGAGCAGGGCCCAGTCACCATCAGCCGTGAGGGGCAGTATCTGGGGGATAGTCTCATCCGTTTCACTGGTGTGAATGACGAAATCCAGGTGCCTTTTGCGTTGGAATTCGGCATCCTGGTCACTATGGATACCAGGCAGAACGATCGGCGCGAATATTTTGATGTAAAGCTCGACGCTCACAAGCGGCAGATCCAGGTAAAAGAATATCGCCGGACCGATTACATCTATACACTCACCAGTCGTATCAGTGAAGACATGACAATCCTGATCGAGAGGCGTAATCCCTCACGCGGCGAGTTCGACGCTATGCCAGAGCCGGTCTATGACGCACAAGAGCACACGCGATGGCCTGTCGTCGTTCCAGCCAATGCCTCGACAGTGTTTACGGTCCGTGAGCGCGATATCACGATCTGGACAGGCGATGTGTTGCAGCAGCCGCCGGAGACCATTGAGGCACTCCACGGGGCCGGCCTACTGACCGAAGCCGCCTATGGCATACTCCATCGGCTGATGGGGTTGATGGCCCAGGCAAAACAGGACGCCGATGAGAGTAAAGAGCTTCAGGCAGAATATGGACAGATCATCTCCCGGCAGGAGCAACTGCGCCAGAACCTTCGTGCCCTTGGCAACTCAAAGCGTGAGATCGGTATTCGTGAGCGCATCCTGGATGATCTTGAGGCGAGCGAGAACCGCCGCCGGGAGATCGAAGGTGTTCTGAGCGAGATAAACCGGGTTGGCAAAGAGTGCGCCGAAGAACGGGAAACTTTGCTTGATAGACTCTTTGGAGAGTCCTTCACTGTAGATTGATGAAACAGGGAGGTGTGCTATGTCTGAAACAATCACCATCGAGGCCAAGGTGTTGGGACAGAAGAAGCCGGTCTTCTCTGACTGGTCAATCCCGATACCTCCCGTTGCTACCAGCTCTTCGGGGCGGCTCACATTGCGGGACTTGATCACCTGGACTGTCGATGAAGAGGTTGCGGCCTTTCGCGAGCGCCAGGAGAAGCGCCGCCTGGAGAATGTGCTCTCAAGAGCTGAGATTGACCAGGGCGTCGAGCGCGGCAAGATCGACATGGGCGGGCGCGACTTGCAGCAAGAGGTCAACACGGACAGCGCTATCGCAACAGCTTTGCAGTCATTTGAGGATGGCGTGTACTTCGTCTTTGTAGACGAGCAGCAGGTCATGGGCCTCGATGACGTCATCTACCTCAAGCCCGATAGTCATGTGATGTTCTTGCGATTAGTAGCGTTGGTGGGAGGGTGACATGCTCAATCCTGACGAGGCTCAAGAGCGCCTCAAAGCGTTCCAGCCTGAGAATGAGAGCAAAGCGCGACAAGAGGCGGCAGCAGCGCTCCCTGGCGAGCTAGGGAAGGCCGGCCAGCTCCTTTTCAAAAAGAGCAAGGACGGCCAGGACTGGCAGAGCGAGCGCAAATGGATTGGCGAGGCCGCGCTGATCCTGGACCAGCAAAAGCCCGCCGACCGGCTGCGGCTCTTTGCCACGCTCTTTCCAGGCCTGGAGAAATACGTCGAGGGTGCTTGGCAGCTCCAGATCACGCGCTTGCCCTACCAGGCCGGCTGGCAGCGCAAGGCATTCCGGGTTCCCCATAACCCCGAGATCACCCGCCTGGGCCGTACCCAATGGCTGGTCAGACTGTTTGGTACACTTGCTCAGTACAGGCAAGACATCACCTGGTTTGCTACCTGGGCGGCTTATCTCCATCGCTGGGGTGGTTCGCCTCACGAACTCGGTTTGGTTCTGGCGGCAGCCATAGAGAGCGGCGATGCACAGGGCCAGGAAGTATTCGATATCCTACTGGCTTCGGCCAACGGTGAGCACGAGATCGGGGCGATGGGCCGTCATGTCGTTCGGGCGCTGCTGATTGCTGGGCGGCCTGACGGCTGGGACTTTGTTGAGAAGCTGCTCATCGCCGCGCAGCGCCAGGAGGGCCTGCGCCAGGTCATCCTGGAGAGCATCGACGAATGTCATCCAGAGGCATTCCGCCGCCTGGTCCGGGTGATGCTCGATCAGAACCTGCTCCGTTTCAGCGCGGCCGTGCGGGCCGTGGATGTGTGGTTTGGGCTGGGCTGGAATGTGGAGGATGTGCGCACCATCCAGGCCTTTTTGGGGCGCCTCAGTGGGATGCTGGAAGACCCGCAGGCGGTCGAGCAGGCATTGAAAGGGGAAGATGGCGAAGCCGTCTATATGGCTCTGTGGGTGCTGGCGGCTGAAGATGCAGAGTGTGCTATGTCAGCCGCATCTCCCTTACTATCCGATCCAGCAGTCGAGCGCCGCTTTGCGGCTGTGCATCTTTTGGGCCAGCTCAGTCTTCTGGAGTCCAAGCATCTCCTCTTACCTGTGCTTGCCGATGAAGATCTTCGCATCGTGGCGCGTGCCCTTGCGTCTCTGCGTGGCTATTACGCGCCGGAGAAGAGTGAGCTGGCCGGCGCCGATCTGTTTGAGCGTATCGAAGCGCTGCTCCCCCGCCTGACCACCAAGAGCAAGGCGCTGAAGCCGGTCATCTGGCCGTGGATGGCGGTAACCATCGACCGCGAGCCGGTGGCCGATCAGCTGCTGGGCTGTCTCGGCGACCGGTCGCCCAAACGCCTGATCCCCTATCTAACGCTGATGAGCACCAACGGCCGCGGATACGTGGCAAAGGCTCTGGGCAAGCTGGGTACGAAAGATACCGAAGTCCGCGAAACGCTCTTCTCTCTGCTAGGAGATCCAGGCCGCGGGGTGCGTGAGGAAGCGCTTAAAGGCATCGCAGGGCTCTCCATAACAGACGAAGAGGCTGTCGAACTCGAAGGGCTTCTGCACCGCAAAGCTGGTGATTTGCGTCGGGCAGTGTTGACGCTGCTGCTCAAGAGGAAAGAGCCACAGGTGCTGGACAGCGCTGGACGGCTGATGCAAGCTTCGAACGAGATGTCCCGCCTGGCCGGGCTTGAGTTGCTGCGGCTGATGATCGATGACAACCGTCAGCCCGACGAATGCCGCAAACGGGCCAAGGCTTACCAGGCCGATCAGTCTCGCCTGTCTGTTGGCGAAGAGACGCTGCTCAAGACCATTCTGAGAGAACCCGAAAAGGTCGCCACGCTTGACGATGCTTTGGGGCTGTTGAATCCTGCCGATCAGACACAACCTGTGAGACCCATGGTCAGAAAGCGTCCTTATATCACCAAAGCAGCGATTGCCTGTGTGGAAGCACTTGATGCTCTTGTCCAGCAGCACAGCCGGACGCCAGTGACTTTTTACCAATGGACAACGCCAAAAGAGGAACTACTGGGTAATCTACACTGGCACGATATCCAACCTGACCTCCGGAAGCCTTTTGAAGAGGATATTGCTCGCTTGCCACTGCGTGAACTGTGGGAAGAGTGGTGGTCAGTCCGCCCTGCGGATTTGCGTGATGAGGACGATCTGGAACTGGTGCGTACACTCGTGCTCACGCCTATTCCAGTCATCGTCAAGCGTGTCGAAGATCCCTCCCTCAAGAAGGTAGCCGAGACTGTACTGAATGGTGGAGACTGGGAAGGCCATCTCAAATATCCGCAGCTGGTTGGTGCAATTCTCTCGTGGCTGCTCAGGTTGCATCCTCCGGCAGGGGCAGCCGAATTCTTGCTGGATGCTGTTGAGACTTCGTTTGCCCTGATCCCGGAAGACGATATCGGGCGCCTGGCCGAGAAGCCTTCACAGTCCCGCTATTATGGGAGGGAAACTCCCGACGACTTGTGGTGGCGAGCCGACAAAGTCATCATGACATGGCTTAGCCAAACACGGCAATATCGCGAATTATGTTCCTCGGAGTGGCGCAATGAACATCGCGCTCGTTTGTGGCAGCTGCTGCATTGGGCGGACATCCCAGGAGTGCCGGCGCCCAGGTTCCGTCCTTCCCTTGGGGAAGTGCTGGGTGCATTCAGAACAGGCGCTGCCACCGAAGCCGACCTGACCGATCACCTGCTTGGCCCCCGCGCAGCCTACAGTTGGGCAAGCGGTTTTCAGACCTATGGTTACGGATTTGGAGACCTGCAAGGCCTGAGCGGGCGTAAGCCTGATTCTCGGTTTACCCGCTATCCAGCTCTCAAAGACATCGTCGACCGTTGCCGCAAGCGCATCGTCGAGGTCGAGTGTGCTCGGGGAGATATGCCTACCGCTGCGTCGGATCCGGCCAAGTATCTCCGGGCGGTGTTTGGCATAGACGCCCTTGTCAAGCTGGTCACTGCGCTGGGGCGGGGCAGCTTCTTGCGCGGCTGGTCCTACGATGGGGCGAGCAAAGAAACGGTGCTCAGCCATCCGATCCGGGTGACGCTTCCTCTTGAGACAGATACCACTCAGGAATTTGCCAGGCGCGTGACGGAAGCCAAAATCTCACACAGCCGGCTCATCGATCTGGCAGTTTACGCCCCTCAATGGGCAAGTCATGTCGAACATGTTCTGGGCTGGCCGGGCCTGGAAGAGGCGGTGTGGTGGATTCATGCGCATACCAAGGACCCCGGCTGGCGTGTCGATCAGGAAGTGCGGGAACTGTGGAACGCCGAGACGAGTGAGCGCACTCCCTTGATCTCCCAGGACCTGATCGATGGGGCGGTTGACGTGGCTTGGTTCCATAGAGTCTATGAGCAGCTGGGCGCCGAGCGGTGGAAAGCCCTTTACTCATCGGCCAAGTATGCTTCAGGCGGACAGGGGCATGCACGGGCTACGCTTTTTGCCGATGCCATGCTGGGTAATCTGGATAAGCAGGTGCTGCTCGACCGGATCGCGCAGAAGCGCCACCAGGATTCGGTCCGGGCGCTGGGGTTGCTTCCCTTGGCTCAGGGAGCCGATGCAGAGGCTGACGTCCTGGATCGTTACGAAAGCATTCAGGAGTTTATGCGAACAGGCAAGCAGTTTGGGTCAATGCGCCAGGCGAATGAGAAGCTGGCGGCCGGCATTGCTATGCAGAACCTGGCGCGCACCACAGGCTATCCCGATCCGATCCGTCTGGAGTGGGCGATGGAAGCACGAGCCAATGCCGACATGGCAGGCGGTTCGCTTGCCGCCACGGTGGAAGATGTGACTGTCACCCTGACCATCGATGCCTGGGGCGAGCCCGATCTGTCGATCGAGAAGCAGGGCAAAGCTCTGAAGTCGATCCCGCCCAGGATGAAGAAGGACCCGGCCATCGTTCACCTGTTGGAGCGCAAGAAAGACATCAAGCGCCAGACTTCACGCATGCGCCAGTCGCTGGAAGGAGCTATGTGCCGGGGCGATACCTTCACCCCCGCCGAGCTGCGTTCCCTGATGTCGCACCCCATTCTGGCCCCTATGCTTGAACATCTGGTATTCGTCAATGACAAGATCATGGGGTATCCCATCGAGGGTGGTAAGGCACTCCAAAACCACGATAGCAGCTCGATCAAGATCGGCAAGAAGGAGCAGCTGCGCATCGCCCATCCCCATGATTTGTTGGCCTCCGGCCAGTGGCACGAGTGGCAGCGGGAATGCTTCGCGGCTGAGCGCATCCAGCCCTTCAAGCAAGTCTTCCGTGAATTGTATGTTCTGATCGAAACAGAGAAGGCAGAGGGCAACTTCTCGCGGCGCTACGCCGGCCACCAGGTACAGCCAAAACAGGCCGCGGCGCTGCTTGGGCAGCGTGGCTGGGTGCTTCATCCCGAAGAGGGTGTGCGTCGCACAT
Organism: Anaerolineae bacterium; assembly: GCA_016927375.1. Classification (GTDB taxonomy): domain Bacteria; phylum Chloroflexota; class Anaerolineae; order Aggregatilineales; family UBA3940; genus JAFGMS01. Next base: position 1,273 of record JAFGMS010000243.1, on the reverse strand, counting down.
TCCACGAGGCCAACATCTCGGTCTGGCTCAGTGGTTTGGTGACGCTGTTTAGTCCGGGAGACATCGAAGGTGATACCCTGGAGGGTGTGCATTTCGTGCGGCGTGGTGAGTGGAAGCCTCTTCCGCTCGCAGAGGTGCCGCCGCGCATCTTCAGCGAGGCCATGCGAGACATCGACCTGGTAGTGAGCGTGGCCCACGTCGGCGGCGTCGATCCGGAAGCCAGCGCTTCGACCGTCGAGATGCGCGCCTCACTGGTCGGTGAGACGTGCAGGCTGCTCAAGGTAGACAATGCCCGGGTCGAGCGGTCTCACGTTTTGATCGATGGGAAGCTGGGCAACTATTCGGTGCACCTGGGAAGCGCTATCGTGCATCGGCAGCCGGGAGGGGCGGTGTGTATCATCCCGGTTCATTCGCAGCATCGGGGCAGGCTCTTCCTTCCCTTTGCCGATGATGATCCCAGAACAGCCGAAGTTGTCTCGAAGGTCATCCTGCTGGCACGCGATAACGAAATCAAAGATCCCACCATTCTGGAGCAGCTCCTGGTAGTGCACTGACAGGATGCCAGATACGGCAATCTTATTTTGTGAACAGGGCTCAGTCCGTTATACTTGACCTCGATGAACACCAACACCTTATTCCTTACAGTAGGAACTTCACAGGCGATTTTCGCGATGTGCGAAAAATCGTTGTTTGTATTTCCCTGGAGGCCCGGTGGTGGGTAGAGATTAAGCAGTTTTCGTAGGCATTGTGCTCACTCTCGCGGGTCGATAATCCAATCGGCCCGCGAGGTTTGTTTCTGATAAGGAGGTGACCGATGGAAGACACAATCGAGAGTATGCGGGACCTGCAGCGCCTGGTCGTTGCAAGTGTATCTGATTGGGAGCGCTTTGGCGCGGTGCGGACAGATCGTTGGAACGATCTCATCCTGTTCGACTACAAGACGTCTGCCCAATGGGATAACCGCTGGAACTGGTTTGAACGGACGAGCCGCGGGCTGATCCTCAATGCGTGTACCGGGGAGGTTGTTGCGCGGCCGTTCGACAAGTTCTTCAACTGGGGCGAGAACGGCATCATCCCCGATTCGCTGCCCGTGGAGGCTACTGACAAACTAGATGGCTCGCTCGGCATCCTGTACCGCTGGCAGGGGGAGCACCGGGTGGCGACGCGCGGCGCCTTTCTCAGCCCTCAGGCACAGTGGGCAACCACGTGGCTGAACCAGCGATACGACCTCAGCCGGCTGCCGGAAAACCTGACCCTGCTGTTCGAGGTCATC
>JAFGMS010000242.1 GCA_016927375.1 Anaerolineae bacterium | reverse complement strand
GCTGAGGCTTGTGATAGCAGTAGGTACATACAAAGCACAAAGCTTTTGACTCGTTGCTCGGCACTCGTGACTCATCACTATTTTCAAGGGAGTAGTGATACCAAATGTCATCTCTTGCGGCAACAAGCATACCCATTCCAGCAAGCCTCGCGTGGTGCGTTTATGGTTTTAGAAAGAGGAAATGGAAGATAAGCGAAGCCTATGCCAGACAGTCGTTGCTATAACAACACTGGGCCGCATCGAGCGGCCCAGTCTCAATCCGGTCGGCAATCAACCCAGCTTTTTGCCGAACGAATCCGGATAACTTCCGGATCCTACACCTACACAAGCAGCTATACGTCGAGGTTCCTCACACTGTGCGCATGTGTAGTAATGAACGTCCTGCGGGGCGGAACGCTGCTCCCCATCAGCATGTCGAAAGTCTTATCAGCCGCGCCGGCATCCTCGATTGTCACCTGAAGCAGCGTGCGATTAGCCGGGTCCATGGTTGTTTCCCACAGCTGATTGGGATTCATCTCGCCCAGACCCTTATAGCGCTGGATGTCGGTTCTCGTGCCCCAATCCTTGATAACTGCATCCTTTTCCTTCTCCGTATAGGCGTAAGCTTGCTTTTTGCCGCTCTTGAGCAAATAGAGAGGTGGCTGAGCAATATACAGATGCCCTTCTTTGATCAGCTCAGGCATGTAGCGGAAGAAAAAGGTCAAGAGCAAGGTGCGGATGTGTGCCCCATCAACGTCGGCGTCGGTCATGATGATGATCCGGCCATAGCGCAAGCGAGATAGGTCAAACTCGTCACCTACGCCAACACCCAGGGCCGAAATGAGGGCTTGGACTTCTTTGTTGGCCAAGATTTTGTCCAGCCGGGCACGCTCGGTGTTGAGAATCTTTCCACGCAGGGGCAGGATGGCCTGGAAATGCCGGTCGCGTCCTTGCTTGGCACTCCCGCCAGCACTATCACCCTCGACGATGTACAGCTCAGACTGCATCGGGTCGGTCGATGAGCAATCTGCCAATTTACCAGGTAGGGTGGTACTTTGCAGCGGACTGCTGCGGATCAATTCACGGGCACGCTTAGATGCTGCTCTGGCCCGTGAAGAGACCAAACATTTCTCAAAGATTGCCTTAGCACCGCGAGGGTTAGTCTGGAGGAATTCACCAAACGCCTGATTGACAAGCGTCTGTACCAACCCTTTGACCTCAGGATTGAGCAGCTTAACTTTGGTCTGACTCTCGAACTGCGGCTCAGGATGCTTGATACTGACGATGGCCGTCAGGCCTTCATAGGTATCCTCGCCCGTGAAGCTGGGGTCATTCTCCTTCACTACGCCCGATTTTTTGGCATGGTAGTTGATGGCCCGTGTCACAGCCGCCCGCAACCCTTCCAGGTGCGTCCCGCCGTCGGGTGTGTGAATGGTGTTGGCAAAGGCCAGCATCGAATCGGAGTAGTAATCAGCGTATTGAAGCGCAACCTCAATCTCGATCCTTGCCGGTCTGGGTTCCGTCACATCAAAAACCTGGCTGCCATAGACAACATCATGAGTTGGCTTGCGGTTGCGGTTCAGATAGCGGACAAAAGAGCTGATGCCGCCTTCGAAATAAAAGGACATCTCACGCGGGAACGGCTCCACACGCTCATCGCGCAGATGGATTGTCACGCCGCGCGTGACGAAAGCCATCTCACGAAAACGGTTGGCCAGTGTCTCGAAGCGAAAATTGGTATCCGGAAAGATCTCGGAGTCAGGCATGAAGTAAACGGCAACACCGCTGCCATCTGCCTTTTCGATTTTTTCAACCTCACTGATAGGTATACCCTGCCGATACTGCTGCCGCCATAGATATCCATTACGGATCACCTCAGTTTGCATTGTCTCTGATAGCGCATTGACGGCAGAGACACCGACACCATGCAGCCCGCCCGAGACCTTGTATCCGCCATCGCCGAATTTGGCGCCGGCATTGAGTTGCGTCATAACAACCTGCAAGGTCGATATTTTCTCAGTAGGATGGGGACCGACAGGGATACCTCGCCCATTATCAGTGACGGTCACAGCTCCGTTGTTGTGAATAATAACAGCGATTTGGGTACAGACTCCAGCCAATACCTCATCTATGGAATTATCGACAACCTCATAGACTAGGTGATGCAGCGCCTTAAGATCGGTACCACCGACATACATACCCGGCCGCCGCCGAACCGCCTCCAAACCCTTAAGGACAGTTACAGCTCCCTCGGCATATTCAAGAACGTTCTCGTTTTGATCTCGATTATTAACCATTAGTTTCCTTCTCCATCATCTATTAACAAGAATTCGCATTACCAACATCATTTGTACGCCCATCAATTGCGGGCTGCCTTCCGCTGATGACATCTGGAGGTTCACCCGGCCGGTGCGATTGGGTATAAATAGATCCAGAGTATACGACCAAAGGTCGTCGAGATGTATCTTTCCCAACAGCCAAAGGACGTAAGTCCTCAATATTCTCGGGGTAAGCTATAACTATGGGTGTTGATGCCCTGAAATGCTAGCTCTTCTGCACGCGTCGACGCTCAAGCTCAGCCAACAACTCTTCCCGAAGCTCTCGCCAATAACGATAGCGGTCCTTGAAAAAGACGAAAGTCGCAGCAACCAATCCGGTGCTAAGAAAAGCATTTGCGACGATGCCAACAGGTATCACCCACGACCTAACATCTAGCCATCCCTTGATGAACTGCATCGCTACAACCAAAATAAGAATAACGATAAACAAACTCAAGGTTGACGCAATATTCCACTGAACAACGCGTAGACTGTCCCAGACAGCCGCAAAAACACCCCGATCATTCATATACATGCCATGAATGGTAAAGACAGCAAACATGACAAACCATGTTCCGAGCAGTATCACCAATAGCATCAAAAATGCTGCGATACCCGTCACGCCCACCAATCTGCTTAGCATCTCGATTGCCGAGAGCACAAGAAAAAATAGAAAAACGCCAACAGCCACCATAACAAGCAGAAGGATTAATTGGGTCAGCACAATCGGAACACGCTTCACAAGCCAGCCCAGACTACTCCGTTTTTCCTTGATCAACTGTGCGACAATTGCCAGATAGAGCGACCACAAGACGACTCCGACCAGAAACAGTCCTACCCGAAGAGCGACCACCTCGAAAGGTGTATGGATCTGCCATACTGGTGGAACATAGTTAAAGGGGAGGGGGCCAGCATCACGACCAGCCACCATACTTGGCATGAACACACCCAAATATTGGTCTGGTGCGGTCTGTGCCAATACCTCTAATACTTTGGTTACAGCTGAAAACGAGAAGTCCCTCTGGCCTAAATCTGCAAGCAGCGGATTAAGAGGCTCCCATACCTGCTGGTGACCCCACATAGGGAAACCTAGATACAGGAAAAACACCATGGCTGTCAGAGCCACTGGGTCAAGTCCGTTTCCTAAAGAATGACTAAGCTCGCTTATCAAAGGGCGGAAGGACAAACGCGGCCCCATCCACAACATCACATCAAGGATGAGTGGCAAAAGCAGCAGTAATGGGTTCTTAGCTACTGTCTCCAGGCCCAGAGCCAAGGCTTCTGTCACACCAACTGGTGGTGTCAATGAACGGACTTTTTCGGGCATCATCGCGACTAATTTTACCACATTCAAAGGAGCCTTCCTAGCTATAGATTGGGGGACGGGGAACAGGGTGTGGAATAAGCGCGAACTCGGGATTGACGGTGCCTGGTTTCTATTCACGGAATTTCCCCATCCTAAAGCTATCTTTTATTGGTATACTACATGTGTCGAGGCTAGATTGAACTCTGTCTGTCGTGCAAGTTCAAAGCTATTAGCCTATCATCGTCAGCAATACAGAAGGAGAGATCCTGTTTATGTCATCAAGCATTCCCCCAAACGAGCAGTCCAAAAAGAGCAATCGCTCCCTGTCCACAGCCTC
>JAFGMS010000241.1 GCA_016927375.1 Anaerolineae bacterium | reverse complement strand
TCAATCGACGTCGGATATGACGGCCCCGGCACACTCAGCAGCACCTTGAAGCCCTGAGCATGCCCCTGCCCGATACGCCCAGCCTCTCCTCCCGGATCGTCGCCTGGGTTCCATTTATCCTGGAACTTCACCCAGGTCATGCCTGCAAAATGCATCTTATCCGGGTTGCCTAGATGATGTGTCTGGCCGCCCAACTCGAAGCTCCCGGCAACGACTGAGCCTGTTACCGGCGCATCTGTCGGCTGTGGCGCAGCAGTAGCATTGGGATCGGTCGTTGCACGAGAAGGGGCCCCTGTTGGAGTCATCGTCGGGGTGGGTGTCTCTGTAGCGAGCCCACTGACGCTGGCCACAAACTTACCGGCTTCCGCCTCGACACTCTCATCCTTAACAACGACACTGATTTCATAATCGCCCGGCTCAGCCTCCACCGGCCAGAGATACTGGATCAGTGACAAATCGCCTGCTTGCTCAGCCCGGCCGGCCCCCGATGCGTCCTTAACACGCCAGACTATCGACATCGGTTCGGGCTCACTAACGGCCTGCTCTCCCAGGAAGGCGTTCAGGCCATCAGCCAGATGCGCCGGGCTTTGTAAATGAGCCAGACCGTGGACAGCGACCGCCCCCAGGCCATAGGTACTGGCCCAGACCAGCTTGTTGTTCAGGCTGCGGGCAGAGCCAAAATAGATGGTATGCAGCTGCCCATCCGGGTCGTGATAGGTCAGGTAGTTCATCCCCAATGCCGCATCGAACCCCATTGACTCGACCTGGCTGCTCAGACGCAAGGCCAGGTTGTCGCCAGGAGCAAGCGGTCTGTCAGGGTTGAAGTAACCGGCTATCGGCTCGACGCTGCCGAATGTGGCCAGTGCCTGCTCGGTGCTCACCGGGGTGACCACGTCACCGGTAATCTCCACGTTCAAGCCGCTGACCATCAACCCCACTTTGCTCCGGTCGATGCCGCTAACACAGCGCTTGATGACATCCTGGGCCGGGCCGTTGGGCTGGTAGAACATGGGATTATCGCCTGGAGCCAGCCAGACATAATCAACGTGAGCAGCCAGGCCGGCCAGTTCATCCGCATCGAAGGCCGTTCCGCGGACGATAATATCGAGCCGCTTGTCTTGCGCGTGGAGACGCTCGCCGAGCGCGGCCAGGAAATCGCCATAACCCTGCCCGATGTTGAAGTCGAGCAGCAGCCCATTGTGCGCCTCGGCGATGGGCATCAAAATATCTATTACTCGTGTCTGCTGGGCGGGGTCGGGATAGGCCATGAAGCCGCCCGCACGGTTATCGATCAGCGGTAGGACCATCGATGCACTCGCCGGCAGCGGCTCCCCGCTGAATTCTCCCTGCGAATCGATGACGACGCCCTCAGGGAAGACCAGGTCGTAACCCGCGCTAAGGTCAGCACCGCCTTCACTGACAACCACACCGGCAGTCAATGGCTCGGGTTGAACGTGCGCGGCTATCACACTCTGGGAAGGCTCCTCCAGGGTAAAGACAATCACCTGGCGGGCCAGGTCTTGGGTGCCGGGCATTGAAGCCCAGCGTCCTGCCTCTGCATCCCAGCGATACAGTGTAAGCAGCGCCAGCGGCTCAGAGCCGTTCGGGATTGCCATCTCGGCGATCGCTTTGCCACCGCCGCGCAGGTTAATCGTATAGATTGGGCTGAGAGGCGTCAGGCGAAGTTGTAAGGCCTCACGAGCAGCCACCCACTCCTTACCTGCCTGATCCTCGACAAAGACCTCGCGGGGTATCGTGGTGACCTGAACTTCCAGGCTGCCCGTAGCTTCTGCCAGGCTGACGACCAATCCATCCGGATGTATCAGCGACGGGTTGGCAGCATTCAGACTGGTAAATGCCGCTCCGAAGGGACGAATGATGATAAGCACAACAGCGCTCAGTGCCGCGATTAGCACAACACCAGCCAAAATAACCCAAGTTATACGTGGCATGTCACTCAAGCGTGTTTTGATTTGCGTCAGCATAAGTGCTCTCTATTCCTATGCGTGAGACGTGAACATGTGATGAGCTTCTAGCCAGTCACCGGCTACAACACCTATGGGAAAGGGCGGCTCGGTTGCCTTTGCCGCCCGTTCCACATTCGATACCGCTTCTTTATAAGTATCGCGGCGCATTCTACCGTGCCTGAGTTGAATCTGCAATAACCGTCATATGGCTGATGTCATTAGCTGATAGCTTATGGCTCATGGCTCGTTCGCTGCGTTCACTCTATAGGTAACAGATGATGATGTCCTAACCAGTGTACTGAATCCATGTCCTTTTCCCCTCCGACCAAAGTCGGATTTGACCCCCAGTAAATCCGACCAAAGACCGAGGTACAAGCTCCGGCCCTAGGCGATCATAGGAGATACGCGACCAGATGTAGGTTGGACTGTTAGTCCGACCATGCAGCAAGTTTAGCCAGGAAACTTTGAACACCATCGAGGTAGAAGCATCATGCAGCAGACAAACCCCTTCACATCCGTCCAACGATTTATCGACCGTTTGCCCATTCCAACTTTCGGACGCTATACGCCTATTATTGGCCTGGTGGGACTAATCGGAGCGACGCTGATGGGAAGCCTGCTGGCAAGCGTATTGCTGCGGGCGGCGCTGCAGACATCGCTCACACAAGACACTGCCTCCGCATCGATGACGACACCCCATCCGGACTTTGCTGCCCCAATGATATTGTCTGATGCGGAGGACGCTCAGGTTACCATCTTGCTGCTCGGCGCGGACACACGGCCGGCCGAGACCGGCTATCGCATGCCCACCGATACCATCATGCTGCTCAACATCGATACAGAAAAACAGCGGGCAGGCATCTTGTCGATCCCGCGCGACCTGTACGTCGACATTCCGGGCCACGGACTGGACCGCATCAATACGGCTTACGTTAAGGGCGGCGGCCCGGCGATGATGGAGACAATCGAGCACAACATAGGCGTGCAGGTCGACCGCTACGTGCTGGCGCAGTTCGAGGCCTTTACCACCATCGTGGATGAGGTCGGCGGGATCGACATCTATGTTCCTCACACTATCGATGACCCCACTTTCCCCGCCGAGTGCTACAGCCGGGATGACTGCGGTTTCGATCCTCTGTACCTGGAAGCAGGGCAGCATCACTTCGATGGGCAAACCGCGCTGTGCTATGCCCGCACCCGTCATGGTGATAACGACTATGAGCGTGCCCGGCGCCAGCAGGCGGTCATCATGGCCGTGCGCCAGCGCGTGTTGAGCTTCGATATGCTCCCCAGGCTGGTCGCCAAAGCGCCTACTTTGTACAACACGCTCAGCCAGAGCATCTCCACCGACATGTCTCTGGAGGAGATCATTGAGCTGGCCCAGGCGGCTTCCAACCTTCCCGACGACAGCATACGCTCGGATGTCATCGATGCCGATGCCGTCTCGCCGTACGTAGCCCCCAGCGGCGCATCGGTGCTGATGCCCAACCATGATCGCATCAAAGAGCTGGTAGAGACGGTCTTCTGGCTGGAGGAGTAAAGAGCGTTTAGCTATCAGCGATCAGACATAAGCCATACGCTGGCTGCTTATTCCAGCTCCATCTCTGGCGGCAGACGCTCGCTAAGCGGGATGACACCGGATTGCTGCCACTCGATGAGATCTGTCTTGGCCTGATTATGCATATCAACCAGCTCCTGATCGCTGCCCTTGAAGCGGGTGATGGTTTGCTGGGCACACAGGGTACAGCCGCGCATCGCCCGGTAACTGTCAGCGTGGCAGGTCAGGCAGCCGTCCAGCCGGATCATCATCAGGCAAAAAGCCTGCTCCTCAATGCTGCCTGCTTGCTGCTCCAGGACATAATCGATCAACTGCTTCCACACTTGCCCGCGCAGGTTTCTCAAGAACGGGATGACACGGGCAGGGAACAAGATCTCTGCATCACTTTGATACATCATCGCCTTAGTCCTTCTCTCAAGATAGTTCTTGGTTATTAGCGATTGGCATTACAGCAACGAGTCAAAAAGTTCCAAGTCTGTCATTCCCGCGAATGCGGGAATCTATACGCCATAATAACCTGCTGCTGTTGCATCTCCTTGTGGTGGGAAACCACCCTTTTAGCTCTTATGCAAAAAGCCGCTCAAAAGAACAGAGCGGCCTACTGCTTGTGCCAACATAGAAGCTACTTCTTGGCTTTCTCAGCTTTTGCTGCTTCTTTGGCCTCTCGTGCAGTGCGCTCCTCCTCAGCACGAGTGGGCGCGATGGTCCGCCAGTAACTCAGCGGCTTGGTTAGCTTCTGCAGGTCATAGATATGGGCTGATGTGCGGTCGTAGCTCGAAATCTCGTAGTCATGATCCATCTTGATGGCATCGAAGGGACAGAACTCTGCGCAATAACCGCAGTTCATGCAGATGTCGATGTCGATGTAGAACTCCTGTGGCTCAGGTTTGGGGCGCCCTGTCTCAGGGTCGGTACTACGTACGATCCAGATGCATTGGGGTGGGCAGACCTTGGAACATATACCGCAGCTCGTGCACCAAGGCTGGCCAGGAGCATCCGGGTGATCGTCGTCGTTGACCACCAGGAAGGGGATATAGCGGAAGCGCTCCGGGACAGCGATCTTCTCTTCTGGATACTGTACAGTGAATAAACCCTGTGCTTCTAATCCCTGGCGAGCTGTAAAGCGATCTTCTGCCGTGTAGCGCTTAATCCCCTGTTTGAAATCTTCTACATAAGTATTGGCAAAGTGCTTGATGGTGATGCCCAACCCTTTTATTATACCCAGTCCGTACATGCTGTCTTCCTTAAAAGCAGTGATCAGTACACTGCAAACCCCATGCTCGTTGATAACCTTTTGCTGCCTATCGATCCAGCTCACCCAGGACGATATCCAGGCTTCCCAGGATGACAACCGAGTCAGCCACCTTGAGACCTCTGCACATCTCCTCCAGGGCAGTGATGTTGATGAGGCTAGGAGCGCGAATGTGATAGCGATAGGGATTGGCCGTTCCGTCCGAGACGACATAAAACCCCAGCTCGCCCTTTGGATTATCGGCATGCCCATAGTGCTCGCCTGTGGGTACACGAACATTGTAGCCGCGCTTGCCTGCCCAGTATTCCTGGCCCTCCGTGGCTTCCAGTCCGGGAATGATCTGTTCCAGGATGCGCAGGCTCTGCCTGATCTCATCCAGACGGATCAGGTAACGATCGTAGGTGTCGCAGTTGTAGCGGACCGCCACATCGAAATCCAGCTCATTGTAGATACTGTAAGGATCGGAGCGGCGGATATCGTAAGGCACGCCGCTGGCGCGCAGCACGGGGCCGGTGACGCCGCAGGCTACTGCTGCCTCAGGGGGCAAGATGCCCACCCCCTTACAGCGCGAGACAAGGACCTCGTTCTGAGTCAAGAAGTTATCCAGCTGATCGATGGCTCTGGGCAAGCGCTCGTACACCAGATCCTTGATGAACTTCATGGTGTCCATGTGACGAGCCTTATCGCCCGGCTTGACTGCCGGTCCGCCTATGTAAGGCGGCAGGTCGTAGGCCACGCCGCCAAAGCGCATGTAGTTGCACATCATTCGGGAGCCTGTCAGCGCCTCGAAGAGATCGACGATTAGCTCGCGTTCCAGGATGGCATACAGCGCAGGCGTGAAGAAGGCACCCAGGTCATTGAGCAGGAACCCGATCAACCAAAAGTGATTGACAATGCGGGTCAGCTCAACCACCAGGACGCGCAGTAGCTCGGCTCGCTCCGGCACCTCCTGTCCCATCATCTTCTCGATGGTCATGGCATAGGCCAGGTTATTCGACATGCTGCAAATGTAGTCCAACCGGTCGGTGTAGGGCATGTTGCCCAGATAGGTGTTGCGCTCACCGATTTTCTCGTGGTTGCGGTGCAGGTAGCCCACCACCGGTTCGAGCCTGGTGATGGTCTCGCCATCCAGCGTAACGGCCATGCGGAAAACACCGTGCGTGCTGGGGTGCTGAGGGCCCATGTTGACCACCAGCTGGTCAGTCTTGATGGCTTGAACGTCGACGCCGCTGCCGGTCATCGGTGTGCTGAGCGAATCATACAGAGCCGACTCGCCCTCCGGCGACCATCCGTCCGGGGTAAAGCCGGGCGGATATTGCACGTTCATTCCGTATGGCAAACGGCTCTCGGCCCGATCTGGCCGACCTTCAGGCCAACGGCTTTTGAACGGTTTCTTATCCTCTTCGTAGAACGGCTCTTTCCAGTCTTTGCGCAGTGGGTGACCCTCAAAACCTTCCCAGGTCAGGAGGCGTTTTAAGTTAGGGTGACCGGTGAAGTGTATACCCATCAGGTCCCAGGCCTCTCGTTCCTGAAGGTTAGCTGAAGGCCACACACCGGTGAGCGAGGGCAAGGTAGCCTGGCTGCGTGGTGTGCGCGCCTTGAAGTTAAGTGCCGGGCCGCCCTTGACTGTATCGTAGGCATGGTAGACGACTTCAAAGAAATCCTCATCGATGTAATCGACGTAGCTCAGGCTGGTCAGCAGGTTGTATCTAAAGTCATCCCGGATGGACTGTGCCACTTCGACGAGACTGTCCGGCGAGACAACTATCCCCGAGTAGCCTTCACGGTCGTCTGGGTGAATAGAATCAGGGAATTTTTGCTGGAGGATCTCTGCTACATCGTTGGTTGTTGTGTCAGGGGATGTTTTGCTCATCGTATCTTCTCTTAGTGGCGATTAGTCAGTGGCCGGTTCCTGTGCTGCATCGGAGGTATCAGGTGGTTGGGAGGCTACGTTCCGGATCAGGGCCGTCTGGCGTGGATCGATGAGGTCCGGACCCAGCACCGGCACAGGAATGGCCTCGCCTTCGCCCTTACGATACCAGGGAACGGTCGTGATGCTCTGTCCCTCGATTTTCTCATGAAGCGTGATGAAGCCCTGCAAGAGAGCCTGGGGTGTTGGGGGACAGCCCGGTATGTAGACATCGACCGGAATGAATTTGTCGATGCCGTCCACCACGCTGTACCCTTCCTTGAAAGGGCCGCCACCCGATGCACACGCGCCCATCGCAATGACGTAGCGAGGCTCGGACATCTGGTTGTACAGCCGGACTATTTGGGGAACCATTTTCTTGGTCACGGTGCCGGCGATGATCATCAGGTCGGCCTGGCGTGGACTGGGGCGCATGACCTCCATCCCGAAGCGTGCCGGATCGTAGCGTGCTGCCGCCGTGGCGATCATCTCGATGGCACAGCAGGCCAGCCCAAAGAGCATCGGCCAGACAGAACGCGCCCGGCTCCAGTTGTAAATCCGGTCAAGTGTGGTGATGGCGATGTTGTGGCGGAGCTCTTCCGGCACAGGGTAATCGGGGTTATGCAAAGATACCGCTTCATTACTCATAATATGGCTTTAAGCCTCCTGGCTGACATCCGTTTGCAGGGCTTGTTGCGAAATGCTAGGGGGTGCAGGCCAAATGGTACATCGCGCCCTCAGAAAAATCAAGCAGGTGTGTAAGGCCAACTTCGCAAACAGATAATGGGCAATACCGCTAAAGTAACCCTGTTGCCGATACCTATCCTGACGCTCATAGAATTGGTTGTGATAGCCGGCATATCTGGGCAGGTA
>JAFGMS010000240.1 GCA_016927375.1 Anaerolineae bacterium | reverse complement strand
TACCTGCCCAGATATGCCGGCTATCACAACCAATTCTATGAGCGTCAGGATAGGTATCGGCAACAGGGTTACTTTAGCGGTATTGCCTAAAAGCTAAGAGCCAACAGCTAAGAACTGAGTAGTTACAAGCAGAACAAGGATCGTCATGAAGACTGAAGGTCTTGCCTGTCTGGTCGATAGCCTGGCCGCGCTGCCGGGCTCGGAGGGATTGTTCAACCCTTACGCGCCACAAGGCGGCCCAGGTGCAGCGATTCGCCGCGAGAACCTGCTCCACTACCTGGTCGATATGGAAAAGCGCCGCCCGCACATGCTGCTGCTTTTCGAAGCGCCCGGCTACCGTGGATGCGCGCTGAGCGGCATCCCGGTCACCAGCGAGCGCATCATGTTGAAAGGTATCGATAAATGGGGGTTGTTCGGGACAGGCTACCGGGCAACCAGCGATCACCCACAGGGCGTCGCCGAGATGACAGCCACCATCCTGTGGAACGTGCTCGACGAGCACGTCGCTCATTCCCCACTGATCTGGAACACCGTGCCCCTGCATCCTCATCGGCCCGGCCAGGCGCAATCCAACCGTTCTCCAAGAAAACATGAAGAGAAACTGGGCCTGCCTTTCATCGAGATGCTGGTGGAGCTGTTTGAGTTTGAGATAATTGGTGCGGTGGGACGTGTCGCGCAGCGGGCACTCAATGGGATGGGATATCAAGCTGTCCCGCTACGACATCCCTCACAAGGGGGCAAAGAGGAGTTTATCCAGGGGTTGCTTGAGATAGCCTCTTCCTAATAACCGTTGATATTTAGCTGCTCTGGCAGCTCATCTGCCGACTCGCTTTCAGCCCGGCGGCTGGCCTCTTCGGTCTTGCGCAGCTCCAACACTTCGAGGGGGATAGCTACCGTCGTCCGGGAGCCCTTACCGATCTCGGATTGGATACTGAGGGAACCTTCGACCAGGTGAGCCCGTTCCTGCAAGTTAATCAGGCCAAGATGTCCGGCACGATTGCGTGCATCGGCCAGGGCCTTCTCCACATCAAAGCCAACCCCGTTGTCCGCAATGGTCAGCATCAGCGCGTCTTGCTGCACGTTCATCTGAACGACAATGCGCTCCGCTTTAGCGTGCTTCCGGGCATTGTTGACCGACTCGGCGACGATGGAGAACAACGTGTGCGTTGATTGGGCATCCAACAGCTGATCGCAGTTTGCCTCAACAGCAATCTGGACGTTCTGTTCGTAGGTCTCTTTCATCTTGGCGGCGAGCTGCTGCAGCCCGGCTGTCAGACCCTGCTCAAGCGCCACTGGGCGCAGCTCGAACAGCATATGCCGGATCTCTTTAGTCGTGCGACGGGCCAGGTCCTCGATCTTGTAAAGCTCATCAACCGCCATGGACGGTTTCTTCTCGATCAGCCTGCGAATATAGTTCAAGCGCATGGTGATAGCAGCAACACCCTGTGTCGGACCATCGTGCAGCTCAGAGGCAAGCTGGGCTCGTGCCGCTTTCTCGATGCCTGCCAGGCGGTCGCGCTGCTCCAACAGCGAGCTAAACAAGCGAGCGTTGTTGAGTGAAGCAGCTGCCTGGTTAGCTACAGCACGCATCAGCTCAACGTGCATTTCTCTAAGGGCATCTTCTTCACCCGTTCCGACCAGCATCACGCCATAAGATTCGTTGCCGGAGCGCAGGGGCAAACACAACACCGTGTTACACTTACCAAAGCTCTCGAAATCACGCAGCTCAGGATCGGTGGCCGGGCTGTGGCACAACAGGGGTAACTGTCTCTCTAGCGTATTGCCAACAACGCCAGCAACACCTGGCACCGCTATACGCGCATCACTGGGTAAGAAGCTGGCGCTGGAACGCGCTACCTTCAGGACACTGCCCAATTCACCTTCGTCAGCAAACAGCAGGATGGCGCTGTAAAGCGGAGGATCTATTCCTACCCGTTCCAGGGCATCCACAGCAAATCCTACAGCCGAAGAGAGAACGCGCTTAGGATCAAGCTTGGAGGCGCTTAACACCTCGGTCATCTCATAGACTACCCGCATGTATTCTGTTGCCATGCGGGCAACTTGCTCGGTGCGTTTGCCAAGATTCTGAAGCTGCTCGCGTAGTCTGACTGTCTCCGATGTGTTGTGACTCATCAGAGCAATCAGTGGGCCTGAAGCAAGGAGAGCTACCACGATCAAAACCAGAGAGGCTATATCTAGAGTCTCCGGATTAAGACTCGCCAAACCTGAGATCAACACACCGACTGTCGCCACCACACCGACACCCAATCCGGCTTCCCACCCGAAGTAAACGCCTGCCGTAATGGCGGCTATCAAGCCGGTCCATCCCAGTGTCATTCCTCCCACAATCACTGCTGCAATAGCTAAAATCACATCGGCTCCGATGGCGATTATGGTAAAGGACTGAGACCATCGTCCATAAAGCAGGAGCAGCAGCACGATTAAATTCGAGACGGCGGCTACCAACGCTACAATCAACAATGATTGGAAGCTTCCGCCTGTCGAGGAACGTAAAAGGGGTAACAGCAACCCTAATGGGATCACCCAACGTAAGCCAAAGAGGGCCCACTCTCTCATAGTGATGGAATCTTGCTTGCTCACGAAGGTTTCAATCCTTAATATCTAATCTTTCGCATAAGATTTATGAGTAGAAGGCAAGCTCACCTCTGTCCCGTACATCTACGAGAGGTGCTTCCACTCGGCTTTTCTCCACCAATAAAAAAGTGGCCTGCGCCTGCTTGTCTCTCCAGGGCACGGCCACATAAACAAGGTGGGCGCGGAGGGGCTCGAACCCCCGACCTCACGGATGTGAACCGTGCGCTCTAACCGGCTGAGCTACGCGCCCAAACTTACAGCACACATTATAGCAATGGTGGTTGGAGGTGACAAGCCCGCCAATTTCACTTCCACTAGTGTACATGGGTGGGCCCAAACTGCAAGCGCCTTTTGCTGCCCTGTAAGGATATTCACAAGTTATTTATAGGTTCTAGATGAAATGTAAGGTCTCTAAACGATCTTGAGTAATGAGTAAAGGGTGATGGATGAGCCAAACAAAGAAACCCCACAGCCGCTCCGGTTTTTCTCTTCCGCAATCGTATAGCAAGCAGATGTACCAGAGGCACTGTTCGCTTCGTTGAGCAATCGACGCCTCTGATTGTGTGATAATGATGCTGTTAATGATTTTTACACGTCGATGACGGCTTGCTGACCGGCAATAATGCCGTATACCGCACATTCCAGCAGTGCGCTTCCGCCGATGTAATCGGCGCCATGGATACCACCAGTGACCTGTCCCGCTGCATACAACCCGGGGATCGGCCGACCCGACTGATCGAGCACCCGGGCCCGAGTATCGATACGTACGCCGCCCAGAGTCTGCACAATGGCCGGTTTGTAGCGAATAGCGTAGAAAGGTGGCTCTGTGATCGGGTTAAGTCCCTCTATCCGTCTACAAACGGTATCTTCACCTTCGGCTGTATCAGCATTCCAGCGCTGCACAGTCTCGACCAGTGCAGGCGCACCCATTTGATCGGCAAGCTCCTTCACTGTATCTGCCTGCATTGCCACCATACCATCCTTGACAGCAGCGTTCAACTGCTCCTCGAATGTCTTTTCCGGCAGCCACTGCGAAGGGGTTGCCATCTTGGCGTCGAAGATCAAGAAGTAGAATGGCCCATGTGCCATGGCAGCATGTATCATCTCATAGCTGCGCCCCATCTCGTCATAGAAACGCTTGCCGTCCGGATTCACCAGGATGCCGCCCAAGGCCCGGATCTGCCCCATCAGATAAGTGGGATGCAGAACCTTGACCCGTACATCGGCGCCTGTCTGGATGATCCGGAGCGCCTCCATCTGGACCACATCGGCGCCGGCAGCCTGCGCCAGCGTGATACCATCGCCCGTGATACCCAGGGAGTTCCAGGACGCAGCCTCAGCGAACTTCGGGTTGTACTGGTTAACCATATCCTTATTGCGACCGAAACCACCTGTAGCCAGAATGACGCTGTCGGCGAGATATTCGGTTGTTTGTCCGTCCTTTTCCCCAATGACGCCTGCCACGCGGCCATCCTCCAGCACCAGTGATTGCACCGGGCTGCTCAGCATGATATTCACACCCCTGGCTTCTGCCGCCTGTTTGAGTGGCGATATCATACCTGGGGGTGCGAACTTAACGCTGCGGGCCAGTGTGTGGTCGTGTTGGACGTGCAGGCCCTCCGGGCCAGGGAACTGGCAATCATGCTTGGTCAGCCATTCCCAGGCGGCCGGACCACTCTGGACCAATGTTGCTGCCAGCATGAGATCGCTGGTGTATCGTCCCCCGGCAAGAAGATCGATTAGATACTGGTGCGGCGTATCCTGAACACCTGCCTGCTCCTGCAAGTGGGTACCTCCCGCCGAAATGACCATGCCTGAGATGATGGTATCGCCCCCCAGCTTGGGCATTTTCTCCATCAGGGTGACTCCGGCAGCGCCTGCTTCGACTGCGGCAATAGAAGCACACAAGCCCGCGCCGCCACCACCAACCACGATGACTTTGACGTTTTCGTTCTTAGCCATAAAGCACTCCTTTTTACCAGAGAAATGAACGGGACGATGGGTTTCATATGCCGAGCCAGCCTTCCGTAGGTTGCAGATTGTGGCAGTGATGACTATGGGAGGCTTACCCAATAGTTACTAGACATTATCACGGTTTATTTTTCTGAGACGCAGCAACACTCAGAATATGGCTCTTTTCCCGCTTGGAGAATTTGATCGTGATAATGTCTACTACAGCAGTTCCCGCTTTAGAGATTTGCAGCAGGGATTGCTGACAAAAACCCTGTTTTTTGCTCTGCGTTCTCTGCGCACTCTGCGGT
>JAFGMS010000239.1 GCA_016927375.1 Anaerolineae bacterium | reverse complement strand
TTGGAATTACTGATGCAATCTTCTGTTTTTTCTCTGCGCTCTCGGCGTTCTCTGCGGTGAAACAGCTTTCTCAGGGCGCATTATCCGCACATTGGTTCAAACCGAGAACTGCTGATGTAGCTGTAACCTGTCACTCTGGTTGCGGTGTTTCTACCGGTATCCAGATCGTGAACACCGTGCCTGTGCGTGAGTCGTTGTTGCTGATAACCTCGATCTGCCCGTGGTGCCAGTCGACGATCTGCTTGGCTATCGCCAGCCCCAATCCTGTGCCGGGCATCCCCGAGCTCCGTCCGACCTTCCCTCGGAAGAAACGTTGGAAAAGCTGTGGTAGATCTTCAGGAGGAATGCCTAGACCTGTATCACGGACGCTCAACCCTGCCCATCGTTTCTTCTCAAACCGGCGTGATTGAGTGCTGATCGTCACCTTGCCTCCGGACGGGGTATAGTTCAGCGCATTGGTCAGCAAGATGCTCAGTGCCTGGCCGAGCAGCATTTCATCCGTTTGCACAGTCGGCAACTCTGCCTTTGGCTTGAAAGTCAGCTTGAGACCGCGGTCTTTGGCCAGCACTTCACGATCGATGACAAACTGCTGGGCAAGCCTGTTGAGATCGGTAGGACTCAGCTTCAGCCACGTTCTTCCCTGGTCCATACGTGACAGCTGCAGCAGGTCTTCGATGATGTATTCCAGTCGAATAGTTTCCCGATCAAGGCGGTCAAGATAGGTCGCTTCCTTTTCAGGCTTTAGGGTCAGCAAACGCAAGTAGAGCTTGATGCTGGCAATGGGCGTCCTTAGTTCGTGAGAGACGTTGGAGACGAACTCGTCTTTGAGCTTGGTCAATGCCAGCAGGCGCTCATTGGCATTGGTCAGCTCCACGGTCCGTTCGGCTACACGTTTTTCCAGGTCAGCGTAAGCTAATGCCTTGGAGAGTGCCAACGCTATCAGCTCACCTGCCTGCTCTGCCCAGAGGATCTCTTCTCCTGTCAGTTGGCGCTCTTCTGAGAAAGCGATCAGCAGGGCACCCAGATCCTGTTCTTCTACATGTAAGGGCACACCGAGCACCGAAGCCGCGGTCTCTACCTCGATTGGGGACGTGCCGGAAACGCTGCTGGGGGAGTTCTGTGCTTTTCCTACTACCAATGGACGGCCTGTCTCTAAGACTGAGGCAGTCAGGGTTCGTTCACCGGGTTCCCAATGTAGTGTTTGGTAGGTGTCACGCACTGGCCCCGATGCCGCAAAAGGAATAGTCTTCTTATTCCTGGCATCCCACAATGTGATGTAACATTCATCGCTGTCGATGATTCCTGCGGTTGTATCGACCAGTGCTTGAGCAAGCTCCTCTACATCGAGAATGGTAGCACCGGTGCGTGTAATCCTGTTAAGCAGAGCCAGGCGCTGATTGCGCTCTTCACTTTCTGTGAACAGACGAGCATTTTCGATAGCGATAGCCGCCTGGTTCGCAAATGCTTCGGCTGTGTGAGCGATATCGTCGTTGTAAGTATCAGGCTGGGCACTGTCGACATTGAGCACGCCTATGAAACGGCCTTTGACCCACAAAGGCGCACCTATCCATGAGCGGACGCGGCCAAACCCCAACGAGCGATTCCAACGCTCATCTTTTGCTGTATCCGGGATAACAACAGCTGCGCGCTGCCCCCAGCGCTTGTCAAATGGCACATGAGCGATCTTTTGAGCGACTTGTTTGGCGTGTTCGATGTCCGGGAAGCCGCGCCAGGCTTTGAGATAGAGCTTGCCATCTCTGCCTGCCAGTTGTACCGAGACGCTGTCGTAGGTAATTACTTCGGCCAGCAGGTTGAAGATTAACTCCAATACCTCATTCAGGCTCATCTCTGCTGTGAGCAAAGAACCGACGGCCTGTAGGTTCTGGGCCAGCCGCAATTGTCTACGCTCTGATTCCACCAGGCGGGCATTCTCAATCGCTACCGCTGCCTGATTGGCCAGCGTCGAGACCAATGTCATATCCACGTCGCCAAACGCCTGGCGTTTGTAGGACTGCATGTTGAGCACGCCGATGACCTTGTCGCCGCGGAGCATGGGGACGTAGAGCGCCGACAACGGCTTACGTTCGTCACCCACCCGAACATGCTCTATACCAGGATCATTGGATATCTCTGCTAGACTGACCACAAGAGGTTGGCGTGAGCGGATTGTCTCGCTGTTGGGCCCGTTTGCTAACCGCATGTCCGGCAAATCTCTTGGGTCGTGTTCCTCTCCATCCACAACAGCAAAGTCACAGGAGATCATTTGGGTAGCTTCGTTGAAGAGTGCTACGAAGAAGTGATGGGCATCAAGGAGTTGTGTGGCAAACTTCTGATACATCACACGGTAGATCTCTTCCAACTCTAAGGTTGCAGATAGGAAACGGCCTGTCTCGTATAGGGCCAGAAGTTGCGTGTTGCGTTGTGCCAGCTCGACGTTGAGGCGCCCGGTTTCTTGATCGGCAAGCCGTTGATGAGTGGTATCGATCATGATACCGTACAGTTGAGTAGGCGCATCGTCTTCTGATACAACGTTGACCATGTCTCTTACCCAGACTGTCCGTCCATCGGCTGCCAACATCCGGTACTCAGACTCGTAAGACAGCATAGTAGCCGCTGATTTTTGCCGATAGCTGATTGCCCATTCCTGATCATCGGGGTGGAGATGGTCTTCCCAAAAATGGGGGTCGCTCATCCATTCCTCTGGTGAGTGACCCAACAGCCGCTTGGCCTGCTGACTGACAAATGTGAAGCGCTCAGACGCAACGTCCCACTCCCACACAATCCCATCGACGGCGTTGACCAAGCTTTTGTATTTTTGCTCGGAGGCCCACAGGGCTTCTGAGGCCAGCTTGCTTTCAGTGATATCTTGAGTTGCCCGATAAATATGTGTGACGTGTTCTTGTTGCGCTTCCCATACCGGTCGACCGTGGTCGCGCAGCCATCGTATATCACCGCTCTTAGTAACAATACGGTATTCATTTACAGCAGATTCCCCAGCGAGTAGTTTTTCCCTATGGGCTGTGGCAACAGGAACGTCATCCGAAAGAGCGATTTCACTTATGTCGCTCTTTGCTTTGAACTCGTCGAACGTGTAGCCGGTAATGCGAGTGAAAGCATCGGTGACCCATTCCAGCGCAAATGTTCCGTCCGGTTTGGCTGCAAAAGAGGCGGCAAAGTCGGATGTCAGCTCAGAGACCATACGGTAACGTTCTTCGCTTGCCAGCAGCGCTTCCTCGGCCAACTTGCGCTTGGTAACATCGCGTATGATAGTCTGGACTGCCGGCTTACTATCCCATACGATAGCTTTGCTGCGCACTTCGGTCCAGATATGTGAGCCGTCATTGCGGAGAGCGTGATAGATGTGGCTCTCTGCCGGGAGTGGTTCGCCCGCCATCGTGGCGGCGATCCTTTGGGCAGCTGTTTCTTGTTCGTCGGGATGGATGAAGGAAAAAAGCGATTCTCCGATTACCTTCTCAAGAGGCCGTCCGCTCAGCTCACAAAAGGCCTGATTGGCTCCAACAATGCGGTCATCAGCGATGATAATGATCCCGTCCACGCTCTGCTCAAAGAGGTTGCGATATGCCTCCTCAGACTGGCGAATGGCTCTTTCGGCCAGTCTGCGCTCGGTGACATCGATGATGAAGCCTTCCAGAATAGCGATCTCATCACGCAGAGCGATTTCGCGCCCTTTGACCCAGACCCACTTCTCGGCTCCATCGCGGGTGATCATGCGGTAGTTTAGCTGAAAAGGTTGATTATTCTGTAGGGCCTCTTGTATTTCCTGCCGGACAATCCTGCGGTCATCAGGGTGCGCCAGCTCGATGTAAGCAATGACGCGGTTGCCGATCAGCTCCTCAGGTCTGTAGCCGGTCAGGTCACGGCAGCCTTCGCTGATGAATTCCACCGTCCATTTCTCATCGTTCCGGCAGCGATAGGCCGCTCCGGGTAGATTGCTCATCAGCGTCAGGAGGGCGCGTTGGCTCTCCGTTAGCGATTCCTCGACCCGCTTGCGGCGAGTGACATCGCGAAGGACCCCATACTCCTGCAAAAAGCTGCCTTGGTCATCGAGACGGATACAGGAATTCATCTCGACCCAATGGACAGAGCCATCCTTTCCTATGATACGAAATTGCAAACCCCGGGTGTATTCTTTGTAACCTTTGATTGCTTCATCACGGGCATTGGACACGATTGTCCTGTCATCAGGATGCACAATGGCCAAAAACGGCGATCCAACAAGATCGGCTACTTCATATTCTAACCGCTCAAGTGAGGGTGTGTTGACGGTGGTGATATTGCCGTTTTTGTCCAGTGTATAGACCATGTCGGGGATACTGTTAAGGAGCGCCCGCAACTGCTCTTCGTTCTCTTTGGAAGCTCTTCGGATACGAGCCTGTCTGGAAAAAAGCCAGCGAAATATCTCGCCGGCGGTAATTATTGCAATAATGCTGACGACAAAGCCTATAGATGTGCCAAAGGATAAGGAGGGATTGTATAGGAGATATACACCGTGAGCGCCGGCAGTGATCACCAGCATGGAGAGATATAGCCATCTTGGGTAGATAACTGCTGCAACGAGGATTGGGACAATCAGCAAAGTCAGAATACCCGAGGAGCCGCGGATTGTAAGCTGTATATATCCCACCGGGACAGCAGCAGCGAGATACAATACCAGGTAGACGCTGGCTGAAGGTTTCGGAGGGAGTTTCATAGCCCTGCTTTCCTGTTCAACAATCGCCGTTTCTTACCAAGGGTATTTTCTACTTTCATATCCTTAATAGGACGACTCCGTCATAGTTATCCCATATATGTACGCTATCTCCAACTACAGATTCTATCTGATTGCAACCTTACCATCACTTCTGTTTGCTGGCGAGTTTTTTCGCAAGCAATGCATGATCACTATATACACCACGATAGCTCTCAGGTAACATGCTGGCCATGGTCGTCATGATATCATCGGTGTAGGCATCCAATTCCTCAGCACGTGCGCGCCCTTGAGGGAGATAAAATGGTTTTCCAAATCGCAGGTGTGCTTCGGACCGGCGGAGGCGCTTCCAGTTGGACACAACCTGCTCAGTGCCCCATACCACAACCGGTAGGATCGGCACGTTGGTTCGTGTGGCGATGTAAGCAGCACCCGTCTTGCCCTCGATCAGCGCGCCCGTACGGCTGCGTGTCCCTTCGACAGCAATGGTCAAGACATGCCCATCCTCTAAGGCGTTGGTGGCCTGGCGCAGCGCGTTCCGATCTACCTCGCCCCGCTGGACAAATATTGCGCCGCCAATATTCATCAAAAGGGCAAAAATATGCCGCTCGTATTTTTCCCCGGCAAAGAAGTACATGACTCGGGGCATTGAAATGAACAGGACTGGCGAATCGATATAACTCAGATGGTTGAGGGTTAAGATAAATGCTCCCTGTGAAGGGATATTCTCAAGACCTTCCACCGTGACTTTCTTGAGAAACAGGAAAGCCAGCAAACGAAATACTCCTTGCATAAACCTGTAAAGTGGTACATTGACGTGGGGATAACGTAATTGACTATCTGACACAAAAGGACTCCTGTAAGAAGATTGTGTAATTACTGCAACATTCTTGGTTCTAACGGATTGTATGGCTACGGATACCAATGAGGCAAAATTGACTGAAAACGCTGAAAGAGTCAGCCAAAGTGCCTCAGAGAAATAATAACCCGACCAAAAGCGAAAGACCACCTATCACTGGTCCACTCAGAATACCTATTGGCGGGAGGCGTATGAAATCATAGCAGCTGAGGCAGAAACCTTTCGCCAATATATCAATCAGATGATTGAACTCCACCGGAACTCTCTCCAGCCGATATTCAAGCGAGCTATAAACCACACGGCAAACGAGCATGTTCTAACACGTTACTTCCTTGGCCGTCTCATGTCGGCCGAATATGAAGTCCACGCCTGGGCTTTACTTCACGATTTCCGTCCCTATTGCCCTCGCGCCAAACTCAGGAATCCTTACCTGTCACCTTTTCATCAACTCAATGGGTTTGTTTATCATGACAACCGGCTTCAAAACTTCCTGGTGGCTACTTCAATAAGTGCCAACTTAAGAGCCTCGTATTGCTCGACGATCCGCTTTCAGCCTCGCGAACTGCGTGTCATTCCCGCTTTCGCGGGAATGACAGTAGCCGTAGCGAAAAGGATGATATTGGGCTT
>JAFGMS010000238.1 GCA_016927375.1 Anaerolineae bacterium | reverse complement strand
TTGGAATTACTGATGCAATCTTCTGTTTTTTCTCTGCGCTCTCGGCGTTCTCTGCGGTGAAACAGCTTTCTCAGGGCGCATTATCCGTACATTGGTTCAAACCGGGAACTGCTGTTGTCAGGGTCTGATGTAAAGCTTCACTCTCATCCTCTGGCAAATAGCCAGTTTGTCGCGATCAAATAGGCAATTACACCCAGCAATAATGCCCATGTTCCCGGGTTGTGAGGGAGATGCAGTACCATGCCAATCCAGGCCAGCAAGGCATAACTCACTCCGCCCACCACCACAGCGATCACCACGGCCCGGTTGCGAACATCTTTCCCCCGCGCATCACGCTGCAGAGGCGTGAGAGGTGTGCTGGGATCGATCAAATAGTAACCGCTGTGGGCGTACCACAGAAACCCGGCAAAGGTCAATACTCCCATAATCAGCCCCGCCCACCAAGACCATCCACCGGTTAGCACAAAGAATGCCCCAAGTCCTGCCGCGGCAATTGCTCGGCTGATGTAGTAAGGCACGAGTTGACACTTCATTTCTCTTCCTCGTTTCCAATACCGGTATCGATCCAGAACAATCCATCTACTGATGATCTCAGCGCAGAAGCAAGCATCAACGCTGTATGAACTGAGGGCGTGAAGCGCCCCTGTTCAATAGCAATAATGCTCTGACGGGTCAGACCCACTGTCTTGCCCAGCTTCTCCTGCGTCAGACCAAGCTCTGTGCGCTGCTCACGCACTCGATTGCGTAGATTACGCTCATTCCCTGATGGTGACATTCTGCCTCCTGTTATCAGGCTTCAGCTATTGAGCAGATGAAAACCGGAACGCTGTTTCCCAAGGCGCTATGTTTACATGCTAATCGAGGATCAGCTGCTCACGCTTGAAGCGCAGCCGGGCAACTAGTATCAGCACAATGTCGAGAACCAGGAGACCGCTTCCCACTGCCAACAGAATAGCCACAATGTTGATAGCTTCCGGTTCTACAGGAATTGGCGGGAGCAATCCGGGCGGCAGAAGAGGGAGGATATAGAACGGCAAGAAAAGCGCAATGATTGCAATGCTCATTGTCTGCTGAGCTTGCCGCGCCGTCGGGGCACGGAGTGATACCAACACACCGATTCCTGATGCCAGTCCTGCCGCAAGTAAGCACCCAACCAGCGCTCCGGCCAAGGCAAGGGGAGGATAACTCACAAAGCCCTCACCGCGGAAGGCCACATTTGCAGCAACTATGCTGGTGATCAGGCAGACCAGTACCATACCTGTGCCATAGAGAGTTGCCGCCAGGATCTTGCCAAACAAAATTGCCTGATCCGGCAGGCGAGTAGCCAGCAGCGTCTCAAGAGTGTGCCGCTCGCGCTCCCCGGCAAAAGAATCGGCAATGATGCCGCTGACCAACAGAAATGGTAGCCAGGCAAAGAACAGCAAAGGTAAGCCATTACGGATGCCCTCCGCCCCACTTTGAAGCGGCAAGAAGATGCCGAATATCAGGATGTAAATCAGATAACTTCTCTTGCTCCGCACGCCACCCTGGATCAAATATTCATTAAGCTCTTTGCGCAACATGGTCCAGATATCAACCAGCATCACTCAACCTCCTGTTCTTCCCGAACTAGGGCCAGGAACACGTCTTCCAGGCTGGCTTTGTCCTTACGGACCTCCTCAATCTGCCCTCCTGCACCAACAATCAAGCTGACCAGTGAGCTGACCTCGACCTCCCCAGTTAGCCCAATCTCGATATGGCCGTTGACGAACTGAGCACGATCCACTCCAGGCCGGGCATGCAGCAGGGTCAGTATGTTGTCATCAAAGCCAGAACCCGAGATCGTGACTCGATTGCCCTCAGTCCGGGCACGCAGTGTATCCGGATGCCCAACTGCCAGCAGCTTCCCATCACGGATCACACCAACCTGAGCACATAGTTTTTCAGCCTCGGGTAAATTGTGCGTGTTCAAAAAGACTGTTACACCTTCTTTTTGTACCAGCGAGGCGAGATCGTCCCGGAGGGATGCCGCGGCGACCGGGTCAAGACCGGCGGTCGGCTCGTCAAGAAATATCAGCGGTGGTTGGTGAATAAGAGCACGCGCTACCGCCAGCTTCTGCCGCATTCCTTTGCTCAAATCCCTGACAAGCTCGTGGCGCCTATCCCACAAGCTCAGGTGAGTCAGCAGTTCCCGGATACGCGCCTGCCGGTCAGCCCCTGACATGCGATAGATGCGCCCATAGAAATCCAGATTGTCCTCGGCATTCAGCCGCTCATACAGACCATTGTGCTCCAGCAGCGCGCCCGACCGCTCACGGATGGCCCCCGCCTGGGTGCGAACATCGAAGCCCAGCACAGTGGCATTTCCTGCCGTCGGCGCCAGAAGGCCCAGCAGCATGCGAATGGTCGTGGTCTTGCCGGCACCGTTGGGGCCTAGAAAACCAAAAACGGTCCCTCGCGGCACCTCAAGTGTCAGGCTATCCACAGCCCGGATAGTTCCAAAATCACGGCTCAACGCTTCAATACGAATGGCGATCTCAGACATCGCTCGAACTCCTCCAAGAAGGGCCGGATAAGATTACAGCCATCAATTTCCAACTCCTTTATGCCAACCAGAAACGCCCAGAAATGTAAACTATAATTTACACTCTGTCAAGATAGGTTTCTTCTCAGACATGCTCAGGGAAAATACATGAGGGGAGATCATAAGTGCTAACTTAAGAGCCTCGTATTGCTCGATGATCCGCTTTCATCCTCGCGAACGACAGAATTGGCGAAGGCCGGTTATGTTGAGGCTTGTGATAGCAGTAGGCACATACAAAGCTTTTAACTCGTTGCTCGGCACTCGTTACTCAGTACTATTTTCAAGGGAGATAACAACACGAGTCATTCCCACCCGAAACTGTCAAACCACTGCCTATGCTGATAGTTCTTCAACGCCCGGCGAACATAAGGGATCATGTTATCAGGGAGTGCATCGAGATCAAACCAGCTTAGGTCATCACAGCGCTCCGGCTCGCCATTGGCAATCTCTCCTGACCACGCACCGGCAGCCAGAAACCAATCGATCCGCTCGTCGTTGGAAAGGCGGTGCATCACACCGACCACATCGAGTGCCTGCGGATCAAGCTCGATGCCAATCTCCTCTCTCGCCTCGCGGAGCATCGCTGCTTTGATTTGCTCACCTCCATCCAGATGGCCAGCCGGGACACTGTAGTTCCCATCCTCATACCCCGTGTTGAAACGGCGCAGCAGCAGAATTTGACCATCACGGATCAGGAACAAGTGAACAGCAGAGAGGAGCTGGAAACGTTTTTCGGTTCGTGAGATTGGCTGCATAGTGGCGCTCCACATTTCTGATGGTAGGCCTTATTGTAACTCATCACTCAAGGACAACCCTGTAACTTTTTGCTCCTGGGTGCATAGTATAGATAGAGGCAAGACCATGCTGACCTTTCACGAGCTGTACGACACCTATGCGCAGGACGTTTACCGTTTCGCCTACTGGCTGGCAGGCGATCCCGCCGACGCCGAGGACATCACATCGGAGACTTTCATCCGCGCCTGGGTCAGTTTTGATGCCACCCGGACCGAGACGCTCAAGGCCTACCTGCTGAAGATCGCCCGCAACACCTACTTGCAGCAGCTGAGAAAACGCAAGAAGCAGACCAGGCTGGAGGATGTCCATGCGGACCCCAACCCGGGGCCGGAGAAGCTGACAGAGGCACGCGCTGAGTTGTCAATGGTCCGAGAGCTTCTCCAGTCTCTGCCGGAGATCGACCGGGCGGCATTCGTCCTACGGGTCCAGCATGATTTGCCCTACGATGAGATAGCTCGTGTCTTGCAGTTGTCGGTAGGAGCGGCGAAAGTGAAAGTTCATCGCATACGCAAGAGGCTGCTGATGGCCCGCATG
Organism: Anaerolineae bacterium; assembly: GCA_016927375.1. Classification (GTDB taxonomy): domain Bacteria; phylum Chloroflexota; class Anaerolineae; order Aggregatilineales; family UBA3940; genus JAFGMS01. The sequence continues at coordinate 2,759 of JAFGMS010000238.1, read as the reverse complement.
GGTAAGGAGACGGTATGAAAGCAGAAATCACCCGAGATGTCATCCAGGATTTGCTCCCCCTGTACCTGGCCGGCGAGGCCAGCGAAGATACCGCTGCACTGGTCTTAGAGTATCTGAAAATCGATCCTGAACTGGAGGAAATAGCCATGGTGGCAAAGAAAAACGATCTATTGGGCGAAGTACCCGTGCCCCTTACAAAGGAGGATGCCATGGAAGCTTACGAGGATGCCAAAAAGTGGATGGTTGTGCGCACGCTCGGACTGGCTGTTATCATCACCGGCGTCGTGATGTGCCTGGTCACGTTCATCCCGGTCGCCTACATGTTTTTGATAGCCAGGTAACCGGCATAATCCAAGGCAGCAGAGGGCGGGACTTCCCGCCCCTCTGCCAAACTCACGCCTCAAAAGGCACCTCGACGACCTCCGCCGCGATCTCCTCATGCAGCTTATCGATTTCCCCGCGTAGCCTGCCAACTGCCTCATCCAACGGAACGATGACCTTGTCCTTGCTGTCACGCCGCTTGAGCTCGACCCCGCTTGCCGACAGCGAGCGCTCGCTGACCGTTACTCGCAGCGGCAGACCGATCAGGTCCGCGTCGGCGAACTTGACGCCGGGCCGCTCGTCGCGGTCATCGTACAGCACCTCGATGCCGGCAGCCCACAGATCATCGTACAGCTTGCCGGCAACCTCCTGCACACCCGGTAGGGCAATCAGGTGGGCGTGGTACGGCGCGACCGTTATCGGCCAGCTCAGCCCGTATTCATCGTTATGCTCCTCGGCGATACAGGCCAGCAGCCGCCCGCTTCCGATGCCGTACGATCCCATCACGACGGGTTTCTCACCCGCATCCTGATCGTCAAAAGTGCAGCCCAGTGCTTCGCTGTAGCGCGTACCCAGCTTGAAGATATTGCCAACTTCGACGCCGCGCTCAGCGCGCAGCGGCCGGCCGCAGTTCAGGCAGGCATCGCCCTCTCCCGCGGCGGCAATATCGGCCTCGATGTCTGCACGATAGTCCCGTCCGTAGTTGGTATTGAGCAGGTGATAGCTTGCCTCGTTGGCGCCTGCCACCAGGTTGGGCGACTGCGGAATGGCATCATCGACTACCACCAGCGCCTTCAATCCAATCGGCGATGCGTAACCCGGCACGCCTCCGGCGGCGAGGATCTCATCCTCGCGGGCCGGGCGCAACTCAGCTGCCTTGATAGCATTGGCCAGCTTGGTCTCGCTTGTCTCCATATCCCCCCGCACGACGGCACACACGAACTGCTCGGCTCCGTCGATGGTTGCCATCACAAAGACGGCCTTGGCTGTTTTGGACTTCGGCACCTTCAGAAAGTCCGCCAATTGGTCGATAGTTGCCGTGCCGGGCGTGGCGACCTTCTCGATTGGCCTGGCCTCTTCAGGCGCTGAAGCGGGCTTACGGAAAGCAGCAATCTGCCGGTTAGCTCGATACCCACAGCCATCACACAGTATCAGCGTATCCTCACCGATAGGCGTCAGGTACATATACTCGTGGGCCAGGCTGCCCCCCATCATGCCGGTATCGGCGCCGACGGCCATCACCGGCAGGCCGCATCGATGAAAAATATCAAAGTAGGCCTGGTAATGCGCCCGGTACTGTGTATCAAGACCCTCTTCACCGGCATCCAGGCTGTAGCTGTCCAGCATGGTAAACTCGCGCACGCGGATCAGCCCGGCGCGCGGTCGAGGGTCGTCACGCCACTTGACCTGGATGTGGTAGATGAGCTGCGGCAGCTGCCGGTACGAGCGGATCTCCCGGCGCACCAGGTCGGCGACCACCTCTTCGTGGGTCATGGCCAGCACCATGTCGTGCCCATTGCGATCGGTGAAGCGGCCCATCTCCGGGCCAACCGATCCCCAGCGCCCGCTCTCCTGCCACAACCTGGCCGGATGGACAACGGGCATGGTCACCTCCTGACCCCCAATCGCCTCGATCTCTTTGCGCATGATGGCCTCGATCTTGTTGAGTGCCCGGCGCGCCAGGGGGAGATAGCTAAAGATGCCGCTGCCCAGCTGCCTGATGAAACCCGCACGCAGCAGCAGCTGGTGGCTGGCCACCGTCGCCTCTGACGGCGCCTCGCGGGCGGTCTGGCTGAAAAGCTTGCGAAGGTACATGTGCGTATCCTTTCGGAGTTGGTAGTTCACAGTCGACAGTTTACAGTGATCAGTTGTCAGCGATCAGTTTACAGCCACAAACCTCAGGCTGAAAGCTGATTACCGAATGATGTTGATCGGTGTGATGGATGAATGTAGCGCCGGATCGGAATCCGGCAGTGGCAAAAAAGAACTTATCCCGTCCCCGCATAGCGCGGGGAGGGAGGCGAGGGGTACGGCTTATTTGAGGGAGAACTCTGGCATCGCTGCCAGAAGAAATGCTCGATCATGTCCTGATTATAACCCGCAAAGCCCGATTTGGAACAGATAGCAGCGGGGACCATCCTCCCGAGCACTGAAAACAAGTTCCTTCCTACCTCATCCCAGCCACGCAATCCAGCATGTAGTAGGCAATACCTTCGCCAATTATGTCGTTCCCGCGAAAGCGGGAATCCACTTGTTGCCCTGTGGATTCTCTCTTTCACATGAGCGAGGCTAAGGCGGCCTCTCCGGTTACCGGGCGATTTTTGTCAGCATTCATATGCCGCGCCTTTCCGTGTCTTTTGCATGGGCGGTGCTTGTCCGAAAACGCTTCTAATCCCGTTGGCAAACGCTTCTAATCCCGTTGGCAAACGCTTCTAATC
>JAFGMS010000237.1 GCA_016927375.1 Anaerolineae bacterium | reverse complement strand
CCGGCAACAGCCCGCAGGCAGTCTTCACCTCCATCGATATCTCCGAAGAGTCGCTGGCCGCAGCACGGCAGCAGGCGCACGAGGTAGGTTTTACCAACATTACCTTCCAGCACGCCGATATCTTCGACCTGCCCTTCCAGCCGGCCCACTTTGACCACATCTTTGTATGTTTCGTTCTGGAGCACCTTCCCAATCCTCCTGGCGCATTGGAGGCGCTGATGCAGGTCCTCAAGACCGGTGGCTCGATCACCGTCATCGAGGGCGATCACGGCTCGGCCTACTTCCACCCAGACAGCGAGTACGCCCGCGAGGCCATCCAGTGCCTGATTGATCTCCAGAAGCAAGCCGGTGGCGACTCTCTGATCGGGCGCCGGTTGTATCCGCTGCTCGTGCAGGCCGGCTATCGCGACGTTAGTGTATCGCCCCGCATGGTCTACGCTGATGCCAGCAAGCCGGTGCTGGTCGATGGTTTCACCCGCAAAACCTTCACCGCCATGGTCGAGGGAGTTGGTGAGCAGGTGGTCGGTCAGGGACTGATGGACGAGGCCAGCTGGGCGGCCGGCATCCGCGATCTGTATCGAACCTCAGAGGAAGATGGCACGTTCTGCTACACATTCTTCAAGGCGATAGGGTTGAGATAGGGGGAGCTATCAGCTCTCAGCGGTTAGTAATCGATCACTGCTCATGCCTCATGCCTTGTTATTCCGCTCGCAAGTGCATCCTCTGGAACAGCCACACACCAATGGCAAAGTACAGGATCGACAGCAGCAGCAGCGCTGCCAGCTCGTACAGCACCTCGCCGAGACCCGCCCCCAGCGTGAAGATCTTATTGAGCGCCACCACCGCATGAGCGGGCGGCAGCAGGTCGTTGAGCGCGATGCCCCGCCCGGCCACCGTGAACAGTGTCAGGCGAGGAATAGGGAAAATCGCTCCCGAGAAGAACATCAGCAGCGCCAGCGGGAAGTTGGCGATCACAAAGGCCTGTGCCACGTTCTTGGCGAAACAGGCCATCAGCAGCCCGATGCCGATGGTCGAAAAGGTGGTTACCACGCCGATCAGCACCGCTACCCACAACGGCCCCTGGCTGCGGAAGCCCAGCGCCTGCGCCGTGAGGAATGTCAGGATGGTCGCTGCAGCACCAACCAGCGCCAGCGTTGCGCTCATCCCGCCTAGCAGCTCAAAGGCGTTCATGCGCGTGATTTGCAGACGGCGCAGCGTCCCAGCTTCGACCTCCCGTGTGATGGCCATGGTAGCCTGGAAGATGAGCAGAATGGCGCCCATCACCAACAGTCCCGGTACGTAGACTTCAAACTCGGTGCGCGCTGCCGAGGCGCCCAGAGGCTGCTCGATGTACTGGGCCAGGGGCTGCCGGCCTGTCGCCTGCTGGATGTAGCCATCGACCGCGCCTGTGGCGAGGATGGCCGCGATGGGATAATAGGGGTTGGTAAGGTCGCCCCCAAAGATGATGGGTACGCTGGTCGATTGGTCGCCTTCACGAACGGCCTGGACGCTGCGCGAGAAATCCTCTGAGAAAGTGATGAGCACCACCCCTTTGCGGTCTTTCAGAGCGGCTTTGCCCTCGTCTTGCCCATCGACCGCCCGGGTGACCAGCAGCGGCTTACCATCGGCATAAGTGACACCCTCGATGGCCTGGATGGCCTCGGCCGCTGCCGACCAGCTCGAGCCATCGGCCATCTGTACGCCATCATCCTGATCCAGCACCAGAACCGTGTAGGCGGTCGACCCGCTGGGGATCCACAGCCAGTACAACAGTACAAACAAGGGTGCGAAGATGAGCGTCAGAAACAGCACCCCGATATCACGGGCTTGCTCCCGCATGCTCTTGACAAAGATATGCCATAGTCTCATTCGCGCAGCCTCCGCCCGGTCAGGTGAATGAACACGTCTTCCAGTGTGCTCTCGCGCAGGTGTACTCCGGCGGGCTTCAGACCGGCCCTGTTTAGCTCTTCGATAATCGCCGGCAGCAGGTTCACCGCATCCCGCGCGTGGATGGTCAGCGTACCGTTGGCTGCCGTGACCGTGGTTTGTTCGCCCAGGCGCTCTTGTAGAGACGCACTACAGCGCGTCCGCTCGATGCCTTCACCCAACACAATCTCTACAACGTCCCCCTGCCCGATGCTGTTCTTGAGCACCTCCGGCGTATCGACCACCAACAGCCGGCCGTGGTCGATGATGGCAACGCGGTCGGCGATGCGCTCAGCCTCGTCCATGTTGTGCGTGGTCAGGATGACGGTCTTGCTGCGCGCCAGTGATTGGATGTACTCGCGCACCCTGACCCGGCTTTGTGGGTCGAGCCCGGCCTCCGCCTCGTCGAGCACCACAATATCCGGGTTGTGTACCAGCGCCATCGCCAGGTTCAGCCGCCGCTTCATCCCGCCGGAAAGGGTATGAGCCTGCTTGTTGCGCTTTTCGATCAGGTCCAGCTCCTCCAGCAGCCGCTCGCCGCGCTCCCGGGCGATGCGGCCAGCCACCCCGTACATCTGCCCGATGAATACCAGCTGCTCGATGCAGGTGAGCTTGCCCCATAAGGTGACTTCTTGCGGGCAGACGCCAACACGTGCCCGGACGTCCGCACTGCCACCAGCGATGGGAGCCCCGTGCACCAGCACCCGCCCCGAATCGGGCTGCAGCAGCCCGCACATCATGCTGATCGAGGTGGTCTTGCCCGCCCCGTTGGGGCCCAGGAAACCAAACACCTCACCCTCGCGGACTTCCATCGACAGGTTGTTGACGGCCACCAATGAGCCGTAGCGCTTGGTTAGTTTCTCCACCCGCAAAACAATCTCAGACATACATGACATCCTCAATACCACACCGAGCCAAGAGTTGTTTTTGGCAATCGTCAATCAGCAATCATCAATATGCCGCCGGATACGGAACAGCCGATAGTCACGGCACTTGTCCAACAGCTCCTCGTCGGATAACGTTCGCGGATTGACACCGCCAAAGGTCGATGCGGCAAAGCCGCTGGCGATCATCACCTGCCGCAGATAGGGGAGGTTGGTCTCGTCGTTGGGGATTTCCTCTGCCGTCGCGTTCCAGCGCCCATCCGGCAGCCACACCTCAATGTTGGGGTTGGCCTTGATGTTGCGATACCAATCGGTGATGGGCATGGTGATGCAGTACACAACCCCATCGACGATGGCATAGTTGGCCGGGTTTTGCCGCTTGAGGCCGGACTTGCGTCCTGTGTGGGTGATCACCATGATGTGGCCTATGACCGCCGGCCAGAAGTTGATCAGGGGGCCAAGCCCCATCTGCCACATCAGCAGTATACCCTTGTTCATGACCTTGAAGAATGGCCTCAGCTTCTCGAAGTCTTCCATATTTAGTGCCTTTCTTGCTTCTTGTCCGCACCAATCCCTGATACGATCAGGGCGAGCATTGCCTCCAGCGTCCGCTCAGGCGGCATATCCTCGCCGATCACCTGGAAATAGGTATTCAGGTAGGGCAGCAGCTGAGGGTCGCCGATGGCGATGGTCAGTGCGTGGATGACTCGCGTGGTTGCTTCCAGGTCGATGTCTTCCCGTACCTCGCCGCGTGCGATGGCCTGGGTCAGCATGTCGTGCACAGTCTGGCGCATCGAGTCGGCCACCGGTCGCACCACCTGCTCCCCCAGCGTGGGATCGCCCTGGTAGGCCGCCCGCGCAAAGAACATGATCAGACCGGCCATGGTCTGGCTCCACTCGACGCCGCCTGCCAGATACATCGACAGACCTTCCCGCAGGGGCATGGCCGCCAGCATCGGGCCAAAGCTCTCGAACATATCGACCATAAAGCGCACACACAGCTCGACGGTGAAGGCCAGCAGGCCATCGCGATTGTTGAAGTACATGTACAGCGATCCAATCGAGACGCCGGCCCGCCGGGCCACCTCCTTGATGTTGATCGAGGCCGGGCCCTTCTCTACCGCCTCCTCCAGGATGGCATCGATGACCGCCTGCTGCCGCTCTGGGTCAAGCCTGCTGAAGGTGCGGGTTACCAGACCCTTTTCTTCCAACTGTAAGATGTGAGGGTGGATTTTCGTCCAGTCAGATGTTTGCATATATGAACCTATGGTTCATATTGTATACTTTTGCGGTTCGTAGCGCAAGTGGCTGGTCTATCCGGGAACTCTCTGAATAGAGAGAATATTGTGAGGAGATCCACTCTCTCCACATCGGGGCCGCGACGTGTGTAGGCGCTATAAGCCTGGGAGATGCTCCGTAGCTGCCATACTGCTGGCGTACTCCTGTGCCGTCCTCCATGGCTTTACGCTTGGAATGCGTCCTGCCCGCACGGGGGTAGGGTGGTGGCTGGGGGAGGCTTGGCAAAAGCGACAGCTTGCCGAGTGGATGTCAGCTCATGACAGACAATCGCCTGATTGCCTTCCCTAATCGCTCGATCCCCTTCTCGATTCTCTCCGGTGGCTGGGTGACGAAGCTGAGACGCATGCCGGATGTATTGCTGGAGGGTTCTGGGAAGAAGTTTCTGCCCGGCGCGAAGGCTACACCCTCCCGGCAGGCCAGCGGAAGCAGATCATCGGCAGATAGGTTGTCAGGCAGGGTCAGCCAGATGAACAGGCCGCCCTGGGGCGGGATGACTTGTACACCGGCCGGTAGATGACGGTGGATGGCCAGCAGCATGGCATCTCGCCGCTTGCGGTATACCTGGCAGGAGCGGCGCAGGTGAGTCTGGTAGCGTCCAACTGTGACGTAAGCCTCCAGGGCGCGCTGGATCACGCTGGATGTGGCCAGGTCGTAAGTGCGCTTGAATTCGACCAGGCTGTCGTAGACTGGGCCCTCTGCAACCAGAAAACCGGCGCGCAGCCCTGGCGTCAACATTTTCGAAAATGTACTGACGTAGATGACCCGCCCGCCGGGATCGAGTGACTTTAGTGCCGGCTGGGCACGTCCATCGTAGCGTAAATCCCCTACGAAATCATCTTCCAAGATAGGCACGTTGTAGCGGTCTGCCAGGGCAAGCAGCTGGCGTCTCCGCTGGCCGCTCAGACATACCCCAGTAGGATTGTGGAAGTTGGGGATGGTGTAGATGAGCTTAGGATGGTGCTGCTGGAGCAGCTTCTCGAGCCTGTCGACCTGCATGCCATCTTCATCGATGGGTACACCGACGACCTTGAGTCTGAGGCCCCGGAACAAGCTCAGTGCTTCGCTGTAGGTTGGGCTTTCTACCAGGATGACATCATCTGGTTTGAGGAGGAATTGCGAAACCAGCGCTAATGCTTGCTGCGAGCCGGAGGTGATCAGGATATTGTCGGCATGTGTCTGAAGCCCCTGGCTGGCCAGTATGTAGGCGATGGTGCTGCGCAGCGGGCCATATCCGTTGGGCTCGCCGTATTCCAATGCTGCGGTGCCATCGTGGCGCAAGATGTTCTGCATGACCCTGCGCAGATCATCGACCGGAAACAGATGCGAGTCCCCGGTGCCGACAGCGAAGCTGATCGGGGTGGGGTGCCCGGCTGCTCTGAGCATCTCATCGGGTTCAGGTTTTGTTGCTTCCTCGTTTTGCGCTTCCAGATCGCGTTGCCAGAGCGGCCAGGATTTGCCGTCTCCTTTATGCGTAACAGTCGGAAGGGGGTAGGGGGGCAGCACATAAGTACCGTCGCCTACACGCGAGGCAATCAGTCCATCAGCTTCCAGTTCGGCATAGGCATTTGCCACCGTGATGCGATTGACCCCCAAATCCTGCGCCAGCTGGCGGCTGGCAGGCAGGCGCGTCTCGGGCGACAGGCTTCCGGAAAGGATGCCCTGGCGCAGAAAGGACTCGATTTGCCGGTAAAGAGGGGTATCACTGTGGCGATTAAGTGGGATGCGCATCATTAGGCTCCCTTGAAAATAGTAATGAGTAACGAGTGCCGAGCAACGAGTTAAAAGCTTTGTGCTTTGTACGTACCTACTGCTATCACAAGCCTCAGCACAACCGGCCTTCGCCAATTCTGTCATTCCCGCGAAAGCGGGAATCCATCAGCCACAATTGTGAGCAGTGAGATTGTCTGATTGGTATATGTAGAGTATGTCTATTCTGAAGTACTGAATAGGGCCAATTTCGTTAACTTTCGACCAGTCCATTGAATTGGCGCGCTCGATATCCGGTTTGATTGGCTCTGTGTACTATACCATTTCTGGTCTAGAATGTGTTCAGGGGCGCTAATTTACGCCGAGAGAAATGACCTCCTGAACGTGTAGGTCTTCTTGACTGGAGAGTGGTATGCATACCAATCAAACGAATCTCACCCGCGGATACCTGATTGCCCTGGCCAGCACAGCTGTCCTGTCGACTACAGCCATTTTCATTCGCCACCTCACCCAGGCTTACCATCTACCGGCTCTGGTGCTGGCCTTCTGGCGCGATGTCTTCGTCGTCCTGACCTTGCTGCCTGTGCTTGGATTTCTGCGTCCTGCTGCGTTTCGGGTGAGGCACCAGGATATGGCTTATCTCATAGGATATGGCATCGTGTTGGCGGTTTTCAATGCCCTATGGGCGCTCTCAGTGGCACTCAATGGGGCGGCTATTGCAACAGTGTTGGTGTGTAGCTCAGCTGCGTTTACGGCGCTGTTGGGCTGGTGGCTGCTTAGGGAGCCCCTGGGCTGGGTGAAGCTGTTGGCAGTTGCCCTGAGCCTGGGAGGGTGCCTGTTGGTCTCGGATGCGTTGGAGCTGTCAGTCTGGCGCACCAATATGTTGAGCATCCTGGTTGGTATCACCACCGGGCTGCTCTATGCCGTTTACAGCCTGATGGGACGTTCGGCTTCTCAGCGCGGTCTCAATCCCTGGACGACCCTCTTCTACACGTTCACTTTTGCGGCGGTTCTCTTGCTGTTTGTCAATTTGCTTCCTGGGAATATGCTGCCTGGCGCGGCGGCCCGTCCGGTCGATCTTTTCTGGCTGGGGGGTGCTCTGGATGGTTGGGGAATACTATTCTTGCTCGCAGCAGGCCCGACTGTAGTTGGCTTTGGACTGTACAGTGTCAGTCTCGGCCTTCTTCCATCCAGTGTGGCTAACCTGATCGCCACCCTGGAACCTGCCTTTACCGTAGTGAGCGCTTATTTCCTGCTCGGCGAAAGCCTGAATGAGACACAGATCACCGGCAGCCTGATGCTTCTGGCCAGTGTAGCCTTCCTGAGAATTTATGAAGGTTGGTCAGGAGGGCGGATTGAGGCTAAGAGGACAAGAGCCATCGAGCCTCTGCCTGAAGGATTGGGCAAGTGAGCAGACGCCCCATGGCTGTGAGCATTGCTGGTTCCTGTTTGAGAAGTTGTCAGTCATCCTGGTGGATGGCTGCTGGCCTCAAGGCGCGTTGAATGTGATCGAGAGCAACAACACATTTGCCTCGCATTTTGCCTATTGCGCTGATGCCTCTCACTCTCGACTCAATCGTCAAGCAACCAATCGTCAATCGCCCAATAAGTTTAGGGGGTCCAATCCGGGTTGAGATCGTCCGTGTTGTCATTTGTCAGTGGAACCAGCGCTGCTTCACATCCCGCCTCCGGTGACGTGCAGTCGCTGCGGATCAGGTATAGCTCGAAGCCTTTCATGTTCCGATCCGAGGCAAAAACGATGTAACCCCCATCTGGTGACCAGGCCGGCTCGACATCGGCTGCCTCGTTTTTTGTAAGCTGAATTAACCCTTCCCCATTGGCCTCCATGATCCACAAGTCATAATCTCCTCGAGCATACGAGATAAACGCGATTCGCTTGCCATCGGGGGACCAGGCCGGATAGGAATCAGATGTGCCTGTTCCAGGTAGCAACTCGTAGTCGCCCCTTTCTGGGTTGAGCAGCGCGATTGCAGTGGGTAGTCCGGGAAAATCCGAGGCTGCAAAGGCGATTAAGCTGCCGTTTGGTGACCAGGCCGGGTAAAGGTCGTAGCCACCTGGGGTAAGATCCTTGATTTGTTCTTCACAGGTTTCCGGCGCGGGCAGGCATGAGGTCGGCATGGTAACCAGGTGGCTGCCATCCACTGTTTCCCGACTGAAGACGATGCTTTTACCATCCGGCGACCAGGTTGGGCTGCGGTCACTGCCGGGATCTGTAGTCAATCTGACAGGTTCTTTGCTGCTGCCGCCCAGAAGGTAAAGATCATCATTGCCTGCGCGATTGGAGACAAATACGAGCTCTCTTCCATCTGCCGACCACTTGGGGGAGCGATCGGCGGCCGGGTTATCGGTGCGGCGGGTCATCTCACCACTTCGCATGTCGAGTATATAGATCTCGAAGTTGCCATCGCGATTTGAGGAAAAGGCCAGTTGTCCCTGTGAGTACACAGGGATCGCGGTTTCTGTAGGTGTCAAAAGCAGCGGAGCACCGGCGTTGCCTGTGCCGTCTGGTGTGTCCCCAGAGGGAGGGCCAGAGGCGGGCTCGTCCGTTTCCGATGGTTGGGGAGGATTGCCAATAAAGTGGCGGATAGCAAGGGGGATGAGAACAGCCAACACAGTGATCACAATCACGGCCAGTACGGTCAGGAGACGGGTGCGCAGTTTCCTTTCGCTGCTGGTTACCTGGTCGGCAGTGGCTTGCATCCTGCTGCGGGCGCGTCGCAGTCGCTGGTCGATGTCTCCGGTCCATTCCTCACCTAAGAACTCACCCACCACCTCACCGACTACTTCACCTTCCACCTCATCCTCTATATCTCTGCTTCCGCTTCTCTGCAGGATAGGTAGGTCTTCCGGTACCAGAGGAAGTACCCCGGTAGGCGTGTGGAAGAGCGGGATGAATTCCGAAGTTTCGTCTGAGATTGGTGCGACGGGTGGTACCGTATCCTCCTCTTGTATTTCTTCCTCGATGTCGTCCATGATCGGCGGAAATATGCCTATTGATGCCGGCTGATCGGCCGGCTCTTCGATAGGGAGCTCTCCTGGTGGTTCTGCCGGATCGGGCTCACCTATTTCCGCCTCTTGGGTAGAGGGCAGCTCATCCTCAATTGGAGGGAGTACCCCGGTGGGTGTGTGGAAGTGCGGCAGGAAATCAGGTGGCACTTCATCAGAGGGTTCTTCTGAGCGGATCTCTGTTTCGGGTGCTTGCTGCTCATCTTCCTGATCTGGTAGCAGCTCATCTTCGATCGGAGGAAATGTGCCGGTAGGTGTGTGGAAGTGTGGCAGGAAATCGGTTGGCAGCCCATCCGAGGCTCTCTTTGAATCCTGTTGGGCCCCAGGGTGTTTTGACTGAGCCGATTCGATCACTGCCCAGGGCAAACCAGGGTCCAGGTCAAGCTCGTCAGAAGAGCCTGCTTCTGATGGAGTCGGTGCAGGAGCTTGTTCCGGCCTTGCCGATGACTCGTCAACGACTATAGGTTGCAATCCTTTATGAAAGGTCGTCATTTGGCTCTGCTGGGTGATAACATCACCCGCTTCTGGTGGCGGCTCAAGGATAATGTAAGGCTCGGTCGATTGCTTAGCAGAGGGAGCATCCTGACGGGTATGGGCTGAGGGCTTCGAAGTCTCCCTTTCCAGTTTGGACTTTTTGCCACGCAGGGCATGGCCCTCGATTAGTTCATCTGACATATGTAGGTGTACTTATCCTTCTGGTGTTTGTTGTGCTTGTCTATTGTGTGCATGCCGGCGTAGTATTTAACAACAGGTTAGCACAGGTTTGGCATCTGGGCAATGGGAATGAGATGTGTTTCCCGAAGCGATTTCAGGGGTGAGATTCGTTTTTCCAAGCAGAACTTCAAGGAGGTACGCTAAGCCGCTTATCTATCATAGCGATGAGCAGCTGCGTTTTTGCAGGAGGCAGAGCCAGCTATGAAGTGGGAGACAAGCGTGATGCCGGTTGATCCGGATCGCGCTTGTCTCAAGCACCTCAAGTATTATTGGCGTCTTCGGGGCCAACAAGATTGCCTATACGATTAACCGGTTTCTAAGCGCTCATTGCTTCGGTAGATTCGTTTTGGGCCTCTATCTGTGCTATTGCTCTTGCAATGGTGTTGGCACGAGTCCGCCAGAACAGCGCGCCTTCCAGGTTGCTGAGAGCCAATGCTGATGCATAGGCTCTCTTAGCTGCATCATACTCTGCGATGAAGCCAGCTTCCAACATAAGAAGCGGCTGCTGCCGGTAGGCTTCCCGAGCTCGGGCAAGATTGGTAAGGATGGACATGTCTCCTTGCCTCCTTGATATTCTCGTCTGATTCTCAGCCCTGCTCCTGTTTATTCTGAGGCACAGAATAGTCAGGGTGTGCTACATTGAACTATACACAATCCCAGGACAAAAGGTTCGATGTCCATAAGTGTCAACTTAAGAGCCTCGTATTGCTCGATGATCCGCCTTCAGCCTCGCGAACTACGTGTCATTCCCGCGAAAGCGGGAAT
>JAFGMS010000236.1 GCA_016927375.1 Anaerolineae bacterium | reverse complement strand
TGCATTGCAACCTTGTTGTCATGCATCGCAACTTAGTTGTCGTGCATTGCAACCTTGTTGTCATGCATCGCAACTTAGTTGTCGTGCGTTGCAACCTTGTTGTCATGCGTTGCAACTTAGTTGATCCGTGCTGCAACCTTGTTGTCATGCGCTGCAACTTAGTTGATACGCGTTGCAACTTGGTTGATCCGTGCTGCAACCTTGTTGTCATGCGTTGCAACTTGGTTGATCCGTGCTGCAACCTTGTTGTCGTGCGTTGCAACTTAGATGATCTGCATCGCGTCTTTATCGTAACACGTTGCAGCTTACTCCAGCGGCGACAGATGGCGCTTCTCGCGAAGCGTGGTGCTGCGATCCAAACGTTTCATGGATTGAAACCCGACACAAATCAGAATTCCATTATCCATTTACCACCAATGCATAGTATAAGATAGGTAGCTCATCTACCATGTGTAGAAGGAGTAACGATGTCGTCACCTGTGGCGGCATCTGTCTTTTCCCAGTCTGCCGGGCTCGTGATATGATCGGAACACTCATCTACCAATGGTAGAGGGAGATCGAGCACCGTCCTGTGGGCGGTGTTTGCATTGATGCCGGTTATGGATGTCCACCCGTACCCCGTGCCGGGCAGGTTCTAGCTGCCGACTGCTTCGTATGGGATTTTGTACGCCTCGATGGGTTTTGCGCCGTGAAGGGTGTTTTCCCGGATCATCTGCTCCAGGTGTGTGATCATCGGCCCGTTATAGTAGCGATGACCACAGTTGGGGCAGACCCGCGCCGGGACATCCTCAAAGACATAAAGCTTCCCGCCCCGATTCAAGGTCAAGGTGACCCGCTTCTCTTCCTGCTCCAAAGTAGTATCACAAAACTCGCAAGGATAGGTACGTTCAGTCATCGCTCATCACCTGTTACTAATCTACCACATAGGCCATGATAATGATCACCACGCGCCCATCACGATCGAACCGGCACACGACGTCCACTTCTGCTACATCGACATCACCACGCACAACGTAGCGCGGCCCACGAGGATCGTCGCCGTACGTCGAATCGAGCGCTCCTGCCAGCAGGACATGGAGGACATCGTCGGTTGTCAGGCCATCGGCTGCCGCTTCCTCCAGCAAATGATCGGTGAAGTCGTAGCGGCCTTCACGCACCGCCCGCCGTATGCGGATCAGAATTTCCTCTGTCATCAATTATACCTCTTCCGGCATTGGCAGCCCCTCGACCGAGAGCTCACCGGAGATCAGACGCGGCAGCAGCAGGTCGCGGATATTGGTAAGGGCGGCGGTGCCGCGGCGCAAAAGACGCCTGTCATTCCCGCGAAAGCGGGAATGACAGCATTAGTCCGACACCGGCAGCCCTTTGACCGAGAGCTCACCGGAGATCAGGCGCGGCAGCAGCAGGCTGCGGTTCTCGCGGAGGGCGGCGTGGCGCTGCGCAAGGCTCATGGATTACTGCCCCATGCCTACGCGGGGGCAGGCATTTCGTGGGAATGACAGTCAGTACGGCAGCCCTTCGACCAAAAGAGCGCCGGAGATCAAGCGGCGCTGGCATCTAGAACAGAAAGCGTCTCGGTGCGGATGGGCTGCTTGCCCGCCCTGACTAATTCCAGCACCAGGTCATGTGTCTCCGGCGTATAATAAATCTCGCCGCACTGCCGGCATACAAGAGCCGGCAGGTTCTCGATCAGAAACCACTGCCCGTTGTATTCTTGCACGCGCGAGATGCGCATCTCTTTGAGTTTGCTTTTGCAGACCAAACAGGTATCCATCTAACCCTTCCTTGTCTTCCAGTCGTGTTCCCAATCATCCGGCGATGGCTCATACACTGTAATCACCTTGATGCCGGGTGGATAGCTGGCTTGCACATGCAGGATACGCCCCACAGCCGTCTGACCCAGGATCAGGCAGCTTGGGCCATATTTATCTTGAGGATAATCCTCGATGACTTCCCCGGCAAGCACAGCTTCCTCAATGTCATGGCCGGCGATGCCACGCCGGACAGCCCGGTCAGAAGCGTGGGCGGTGAGCGTGTAACCGTGCTCGCGGAAAACACGCTGAATCAGGTCAAGCTCAGGCGGCATAGCTAATCCTCCTCCCTCGGCAGCGCCAGCCCCTCGACCGAGCCTTCGCTGGAGATCAGGTGCGGCAGCGACAGGCTGCCTGAGATGCTCAGCCAAGAAGGCAACGTAATGACAGCAATTCCCGCTTTGGAAATTCACCGCAGAGAACGCAGAGAAAAAACAAGGAGAAAATCTCTGCTGCTGAACGCTTTTCAGAGAATATTCTTTGGATACTGTGTCAAACCGGGAATTGCTGACGTAATGATGCCAATTCTCATTGCGGTATCTGTCTTTGACGTGTTATGGATGGCTGTTGGGATTCTCAGGGGTCAATCCTTCGGCGGTAGCGACAGCCAGTAAGTTTTGATCGGCACAGGCAAGGGTTACCGGCTGGTTGAAAATCATCGCTACCTGTAAAGCACATGCCAGCTGAATCGCATCGAGCGTCCTCAATGTGTGAGCATCCAGCAGGCGGCGCGCCCGCGCCAGTACTTCTTCTTGAATGCCGATAGCAAGGTACTGAGTATCGACATACAGCAAGAAGGCATTCTGCAGCAGAGTAAAGTCTCCGGCAGTGATCGCCCCTTCCCTGCGGCGCCGTGCCAGCACAGATACCATCTCGACTTTAGTCAAGTCTGAGATGACCACCAGATGTCCTGCCCCTGGCTCGATCCAGCTCCTAACCCAGGCTGAGCCGATCTCGGTGACATAGCGTTTGGCAACGGCGCTGGTGTCGGCAAAGAAGAGGGTCACACAGTCCCCCTGTCTTCATCGATCAGCTCATCAGAGCGGCGCGGCCCGGCCAGCCGGCGGCCCAGCCGTTCGGCCTCTTCAGGTGTGAGTGGGCGCGCATCGGGCGGGGCGGAGGGTGTTTCGTTGAGCAGCCCGGCGGCTCGCAACATGGCCTGCGCCTGCTCGCGCGTGGGCTGTCCGGCAGCAGCAGCGGTGTCCGGCAGCGGGCGGATCACCAGCTCGACCGGGCCAGAGGGAATGTCCTCCGGCAGGGTAACCACCAGGTGACGATTTTTGTCAACCATCCCGGTAAGGGTAATTGCATCCATAATCATGATCCTCTGCCCGTATTATACAATAAAGCCCACACTCAGTCCTGCCCATCCCCCTCAGGCAGCGGCAGCTCCTCGACCGAGAGCTCGCCGGAGCTCAGGCGCGGCAGCAGCAGGTCGCGAGTCTCGCGGAGGGCACGGTTGCGCTCTGACAATGTGTGCTGCAATCCAAACATGTCAGCCACTGTATTGTGGAACTGTTCCACCAATCCAGTAGGCGGCAAAAGCACTTGAGCGTTCTCGAAGTTGCCTTGACTTACAGCAGGATAAGCAGAACCAGTGGCATGGTTGACCAGATATTCAACAAATTCATCGGTGGTCAGTACATAGTACAGGTAGGAATACGGGATATGAACAGGTGTAATGGTCGCGAATCCTGTGGACACAATGAGATTGTCAACGGGGCTTATGATGATTGCGTAGGAACGGCGGTTGGGCCGTACACATGACCAGATAATGTCTCCATGCTGTACAATCCTGCGGGCGCGACCAGGGGCTTCTAAGAAGCTCATCGGCTGGATAGCGTCAATGTGCCCTACCGAGACAGAGGCAATGTCAATGTAATTGATATGCTCGGGCGCAGTATTTGCCTTAAGACTAGCCGCATTGATCTTGGCAATCTCTCCCAAAAAGGCCGTTGTCCATCCCTCTGGTAGCCCCTCCACCCACTCGACCTGCTCCCAGCCGGGGAAGAGCGGAACTCGACGAACCACTCGCGGTAGAGGGCCTGCGCGGCGGCTTCCAGCGCCTTGATGCGCTGCGTGTTGTTCTCGATCAGGTCGTCGTAGGCGGAGAGAATCGAGGCGATGCGGTGTTGGATGGAGAGAGGGGGCAGGCTAATCGGCAAGCTCAGAAGGCGATCAGTCTGAATGCGCGTAGTCCCGTGAGCTGCTTCATCGACAATGCCCAGAATGCGATCAGCACTGCCACGAAGCCAGTAGAACAGGAATTCATTATCAAGCTGTTCGATTGCAGGCACGATGGCTTTGAGATCTTGGTTGAATGCGGTTTGACTCGTGGTCATGGCAACAGGGAATTCCTTTGCAAGAGCCATTCCCCGCACCACTATTAGTATGGTCTGAGGAGGAACCAGCCGTGTATCGCTTTGTGCCCCCAATTCAGTGAGATGATCCTCAGCTTCACGGAGCCGAACCGATTTCATATCCTTGTTGGAGACCCAGGGAATATCGCCACCCCAATAGTCTTCTTGGCTCTTGGAAGGTGTGCCTCCTGAGAAGAGTTTGACACAATCCCCTAAACTACGGATTTGCCAGTCTATCACTCTCCAGCCTCCAGCAGCCACTGCATGTTCTCGCTGATACGCTCCTCCAACACATGGGCTTCGGCGTTGAGCTGTTCCAGGCGCTCGTACAGCTCTTCCATCGTCTGCCGGAAGTCGAAGTCCTCGGCGTCCTCCCTCGCGGCCACGCCTACGTAGCGGCCGGGGTTGAGGCTCCAGCCCTGCGCCGCGATCTCATCGAGCGTCGCTGCCTTGCACAGCCCCGGCACGTCGCGGTAGGCGCCGCCGGGGAAAGCCTCATCGAGCGCCTCGCGGCTGCCCCAATCGTTCTCGATGGCCTCGCCCCGGTACAGCCGCGCGATGTTGGCCAGGTATTCCAGCTGCGCCTCGCTGAACTCACGGTGGGCGCGGTCGACCTGGGTGAAGACGCGGCGGGCGTCGATGAACAGCACCGTCCCGGCGCGCGGGGTGCGGGTCTTGTCCTTATCGAAGAACCACAGGGTGCAGGGCAGCGTCACGTTGTGGAAGAAGTTGGAGCCGATGGCCACCATCACGTCCACCGCCCCGCTGCGGATGAGAGCCTCGCGGATGGTCTGCTCGCTGCCGCGGGCGTCGCTGGCCGAGTTGGCCATCACGAAGCCGGCCCGGCCGGACGCATCGAGGGCGCTGTAGAAGAGCTGGATCCAGAGCGTGTTGGCATTATTGACAGTCGGGACGCCGAACGGGAAGCGCTTATCGCCCTTCAGCCGCTCCCGGTCGACGCCATCGACGTTGAAGGGCGGGTTGGCCATCACGAAGTCGAAGCGGCCCAGCAGCTTGTGCGAGTCTTCGTAGTAGGTGTTGACCGATTTGACGTCGCCCTCCAGCCCGTGCACGGCCAGATTCATCTTGCACAGCCGGACGGTCTGCTCGGTCTTCTCCTGACCGTAGATGCTGAGGTCGCCGCCGGGGCTGCCGCGGTGCTCCTCGATAAAGCGAGCGCTCTGCACGAACATGCCGCCCGACCCGCAGGCCGGGTCGAGGATGCGCCCGTGGAACGGCTCGATGATCTCGACGATCAGCCTG
>JAFGMS010000235.1 GCA_016927375.1 Anaerolineae bacterium | reverse complement strand
GAGCATGTCGTCGGATTAAAATCCGGCAAGTACGGGTGACGGATACATATCCGTCACCAGCACTGAGTGTAATGTGACATTGTCAAGGTAATCAGTTTGGAAATCACAAGCTGCGAGGCGCAAATCAGCAAACAGGCACAGCTCGGTGGCAACCTTCTCTAGACTTGATTGCAATCCTCTTTAGACTCGTTTGTGATCTTGTTTAGACTCGTTTACGATCCTGTTTAGACTCGTTTGCGATCTTGTCTAGGCTTGTTTCATTACCCACTAGGAGGGTCTTGTGCACACAAAACCTGACTATTTTGATATAAGCACCATATCATTGAGCAGCGCCTGCCCACCAGCATCGATGACTGGCAGGCGCAGACCAGTCGCCAGATCATACAAGCCTATGGCAGCCTTCCAGCCCGACTGCGGCAGCCCGGGCGCATCGAGTGTAACACAATCCTCGATGGCTTCGCCGACCACCCAAACGCTGGTCGGGTACAGCCCGTCTTTGGGCTGGAAATCGGCCTGGGCGATCTGGCTGCCGCCGGCATCGAGCAGGTGGATAAAGACATGGTAGTCCACAGTGGCAGGCGCCAGCGATATCCATCTGAGGCAAACCTGTATAGCGCCATCCTGATAATCGACATCCGGCTTGGCCAGCCCGATGATCTCCCCGAAGCGGTAATCGGGTTCGAAGGGATCAGGCGGGCCGCTGATAGCGACCCGCCCCACAGCCGGCATCACCTGGCTGCCGCCTTCGTCGACGGCCGGGAGTGACCGCTCACTCTGCGGATCGTAGAGCCCGGCAATGAGCGGATAGGCGACCTGCTCCTCGGCGTCATCTGGGATGTTGATGACATACTCCTCGGCCCATGTTTGGCCGGACTGCCACTCAGTCGAGAGCAGGTTGCCGGTGGCCGGCAGGCTGTCGCGCCGGACCAAGTGGCCTTCCGGGTCGGTGCTGTGCAGGTAGCTCAGCAGCCTGGTCCGGGTAGGCTCGACGGCACGCCAGACCAATGTGATGCGAATGGTATCACCGGGCCGGGCGCGGGTCAGCTCCGGGTCGATGCCGATCAGCTCCGCCGCATCGTCGTAGCGCAATGCCAACGGGTGAGCAATCTCAGTGGGAGCAGGCAGCGGGCGGTAGGTGGGCAGGAAATACCCAAACAGGCAACCCGCGGCTATGCATGCCATCGCGCTCATCAACCCTAGAGCGACAGGTAAACGCATCGACCACGGCGTCCAGGCATCCAATCCGGCGGCCAACAATGCCGTCCAGATCGCCACGCCCGGCAGCAGAAACCGCCCCTGGTTGCCTGCCCAATTTGTGAACGTGTAATAAACCGTGGCTACCAGCAATATGATCCCAAAGGCTGCCAATACGGTCATCTGGCGTGTGGTCGGCTGTGCCCACGGCTTGTCCCCTCGATGCTGCCCCCGGCGTACCAGCTTGACAGCCGCTCCAGACAGGCCGGCGATGGTCAGCACATCGAAGAAACGATAGATGGCCGGCGCGACGACGATGGTATTGGCGCCGAGGCGCGCCCACAATCGCTGGTAGACGAACGCCAGGCGGCCAAGGCCATCGACAAAAGACAGTTGTCCGGGCTCGACCTTCAGGCCGGGCCACGAGGCGTACATGGGCTGCATGGCGGTGGGATCGCCATAGAGAACCCAGTTGCGCACATACCACCAGCCGCCGACAGCCAGCGCCAGGGCCACGGTCAGCAGTGCATAGCACCAGCTGCGGCGTAGGTCGAGTAAGACGGCCAACCCTACTGGGATGGCCAGCAGCAGCAGCGATGCCTTGGTGAGCAGCGCGGCGCCCAGCACAACGCCCAGCAGCGAAGCCTCCCGCCAGGATGGGCCATCCCGCATCTGGCGCAGCGCCAGCAGCAGGCTCAGGCTGGCCAGCAGCATGGTGAGTGCATCGTTGCTGATCGTGCCGGACATGTAGAGCACCAGCGGCCAGAAGGCAACAATGGCAAGCGCAAGCAGGCGCAGGGCCGCGCGGTCGGGCCACAGGATGCGGAAGATGGCGTAGCAGGCGAGTACGGCGCCGACGCCGCAAGCCACCGAGAGCAATCGCACCAGGTGCACGGCCAGTGCCGTGCCGCTCTGGGTAAACGGGAATGCCTCGGAAGCAGGATGGATCAGGTGGTTCTTGTTGTCACGGCCGGAAATGAACTCCTCGCCATGATTATGGTAGAGATGATAGGGGTTGACTTCGATCTGGTCGAAATCGGCGTCGTCAATGGGGGCCGTCATCAGCGCAGCCAGTGCATAATAAAGCGGCGGCTGGTAGAACTCCTCCTGATGGCGGCGGGGATCGGGGAGGGTACGGGTCTGGGCCAGCTCGCGGACGAAGCAGTAATGCTCCCGCTCGTCCGGCCCTTCGAGGATGGGGCCCAGACTGAAGCCTATTGCCAATATCAGGAAGGCAGCGAGAATCGAGATGAGAAGCAGGCGCTCACGGTAGGGGCCAATGGCTGATTGGGCATTTGATATTTGATGTTTGATATTTGACATTTGGATGCGTGATGTGTGCCCTGGGACAAAAGAACCGACTTATTGTGGTGTGATCACCACCATGCCATTGTCCAACAAAAGACCGTCCCTGTCCACAACCGGCAGCCGCAGCCCTGACTCAAACTCATATAAGCCTATTGCAACTTTCCATTTGTCCGTCAACGAGGCGGCTCCAAGAGTCACACAATCATCTATGGCTTCGCCGACCGTCCATACACTGGTCGGGTACAGGCCATCCTTAGGTTGAAAATCGGCCTGTACAAGTGGCTCATCCTCACCTGACAGCGCATGGACAAAGACATGGTAATCGGTTGATGTCGGCGCAAGCGATACCCAGCGCAGACAAACCTGTAGATTATTGCCCTCGTGGGTGACTTCGGGCTCGGCTAGGCCAATGATATCGCCAAAGCGGTAATCCGGCTCAAAGGGTTGGGCCGGACCGTTAACGACGATCTTCCCAACAAGGGGGAGTATCTCCTTGCCCTCTCTGTCAGTGGCAGAGAGGACGCGAGAGGCTTGCGGATCGTATAGTCCGGCAGTAAGCGGGTAAACAACCTGCTCAGGTGCATCAGACGGAATCTCTGCCACTATCATGTCTGCCCAGGTCTGGCCAGGCAGCCAATTTGTCGAAAGCAGGTTGCCCCCAGAAGGGGGACTATCGTACCGCACCACCGGCTCACCCAGACTGTGCAGGAAAACCATCAGTCTGTCGGGTGTTGGCTGGAGGGCCCGCCAGGTGAGTACGATTCGCACCGTCTCGCCTGGTCGAGTGTGTGCAAGAGGAGGATAAATGCTAGCCAGTTCCGCATAGCTTTCATAGGTTAAGCCCAGCGGTTGATCGCGATCCGGGGAAGCCGGGATTTGGCGAGCCGGTGGGAAGTAACTCCAGACACCAAAGCTACCCGCCACAATTGCAAGTGCTGCACTCCCACAGGCCAACGGCGAGTACAAATGGCGTGGCACCCTTTCTTTGAGCCAGCTAATGAGTATCTCGCCTCTGGCCTGCCATACGAATATGCTTCCGATAGATACAAGCAACACTCCTCCCCATATCAGCCACAACAGCGGCACATTGCGCCAATTTACAAAGATTGCACCGAGAAGGTACTGCCAGTTTGAAGGTGTTGCAATATTCTGGGCAAGAGCAGCAAGGTCAAGAGTGTAGTTGTATGAATAGCCAATCAATACTCCTATATTGCACACCGAGATATAGAGCAGCCCATAAATTAGCAGCGAGAGCACTGTTCTCAGAGTTGAGTTGATGTCGAGTCTCTGGAAAGCATCTAGGGCGAAGCCTATTGGTACTGCCCATAGACCCAGGTAAGGAGCCAGGTAGCGTCCATCGCTGCTACCCGCGTGGAAATTTATCATTTTGGCGGTGGTCAGCAGGTAGATAAGAAAGACGCCCAGAACCAAAATTGACTCGCGTGGTTGGCGCCTCATATAAGGCCAGATACCAGCCAGCCCGATTAAAGCAACAGGCATCAAGAGGAACAGACCCTGATTATCCACTCCAAGCCCATCGAGCCCATACCAGAGTACGCCGACCAACCCCTTCAAAAGAGGCATGGTATAGATAGTTGCTGGGCTTCTTCCAAAGGCATACGTGGTCACAAAAGCATAAGGTGAAGTAAGCGGCGACCCAAAGTTGATGGTGTCATACCACATCAAGAGGCCAACAGGCAGACCCGTTCCTATGGCCAACGCCAGTACGGACCTCCACCACCCCTGATCGCTAAACAAGCGACGGCTGAGCCGAATGGCAACATACCCTGAAACGACAAGCAGGAACACCGCGCAGGAATACTCGACAAGAACGGACAAACCTAACACGAAGCCAAGCAAAAAAGCCGGCCATATGTGTAAACGTCCGGCGCGTACAATCACAAGAGCCAAGTATATCCCCCAGATGAGAAGAAAGGCCGAAAGACTATGCGAGTAGAGCAGGCTGCCATACTTCCAGTTGATGGTTCCAAAGGCAAAAGCCACACTGGCCGTTAACGATGCAAAGACTGACAGATCATAGCTGCGCAACAACCGGTAGACGATTGTTACTGCACCAGCTCCAGCGAGTGCCGGCAGCATCAACAGGTAGGCTAAACGAGGATTGCCTCTATCATGCTTGCTTGGAAGCTCTGCCAAAGGGTAAGGAAAACAGCCGGCTGCAGCATAGAACGGCACCGCCAGGAAGGCTGTACCGGGTGCCCTAACACTGAAGAAGCGCCCACCACGCACAGAAACATCCAGGTCTTCCGTATATTCCACAAAGGAGTCAATTTCAAACTGCCGTTCGTCGGTGATTGCTCTCAGAAGTGCATAGTGACTGCCATCGTTGCTGGAGGTAATACCTGAAGCGGTCGCATAGTAGACAGAAGAGACTAAAACGAGCAAAAGAATGCTTGTCATCCGATCTTGCATGAGCTCAAATTCCCCTTCCGGATCAATTAGAGTTGCGTATCCATCACTGTGTACCTATTCAAGAAAGCAGCTTAGTCATAAACAGACGTTAACGAAATGAAAATACTGATCCAGGTGCAGATGCATCAGCCACCGAATTTACTCTGTAAGTTTTTTGATGACGTCTACTATCAAAGTCTGGTTATCGACGGTGAGATGACTGTAAAAAGGCAGCCGCAGCAAGCGGTCACTTACATCCTCAGTCACAGGGCAATCGCCGGCTTTTCCACCAAAGCGACGTCCCATGTTTGAAAGATGTAGTGGCAAGTAGTGAAATACGCCGAGGATACCGCGTTCGCCCAGGTGTTTGATCAAGCTTTGACGCTGCTTAAGCGAGGGCAAGAGCAGGTAGAACATGTGATACGGCTGCTCACAATATGCCGGGACGAGAGGGAGACAAACGTCGCGCTCTGAAGCCCAATCCGCCAGATGCTCATAGTAGTATTCCCAGATACGGCGACGCGCATCCTGGATCGCCTCTCGCCGCTCCAACTGTGCATACAAAAAGGCTGCCAGAATTTCCGACGGCAGATAGCTCGATCCGACATCGGTCCAGGTATACTTATCTACCTGGCCTCGGAAAAATCGACTTCGGTCTGTTCCTTTCTCACGAACGATCTCGGCCCGCTCAATGTATTGCGGATCATTGATAAGTAGAGCTCCCCCCTCACCGCACGTGAAGTTCTTCGTCTCATGAAAGCTTTGAGTTGCCATGCAGCCAAGAGTTCCAAGGAATCGCCCCTTGTATTTCCCAAACAGACCATGTGCATTGTCTTCAACAACGGCAACCCCATGCCGGTCTGCGATCTGCGTGATCACATCCATCTCGCAGCCTACTCCTGCATAGTGCACAACCACAACCGCTTTCGTACGCGGCGTGATGTATGTCTCGATCTGCCGCTCGTCTAGGTTCAGCGTATCTGGGCGGATATCCACGAAGACCGGGTGTGCGCCCCGCATGACAAATGCATTGACCGTTGACACAAAGGTAAAGGCAGGTACGATTACTTCATCACCTGGCTGAATATTCAAGAGAATCGCAGACATATCCAATGCATGGGTACAAGAGGTGGTGAGCAATGCCCTTGCCACGCCAAGCGTCTCTTCAAACAGGGTATGGCACTGGCGTGTAAACGGCCCATCGCCAGAAATGTGGCCCCGCTCAATTGCCTGAGTCATGTACTCAAGCTCTTTACCAACCAAGGCTGGCCTGTTAAATGGTATCTTGTACAAAGCTATCCTTTTCGAGCTTCTTACGGAGTAATCAATTCAAATTCGCACAGTCTTTTCGAAAAACACGAAGCATTTTGCCCTTGGATCCTCTAAATTCTAGTTGATTTCTCCGTTAGGGCATAAACCAGCGATGATACCATAGCTTCACAGATGTAGTCAGAAAACCACAGTGCTGGTACAAACGCTGCGCCCGCCAGTTCCGAGCCTGGGTCACGACAGACACCCTCCGGATTCCTTGATCAGCAAACCAGCGCACCGCGTGACTGACCAGGTGCCTTCCTACACCTCTGCCCTGCGCCTCCAATGCAACCCCTACCAGACCTATCTGCCCGTGGTCTGAATCGAGGCTGTGGCAGGTTACATAACCGGCCGGGCGCTTCTCATCCGTCTCGTAAACAAGCACTGCATCTGCATAGCCAAGACAACTTTTCTCGATCCAGGTTTCATATAAAGCATCACATAGTGCAAGGCTAAAGTTAGGATCAAAGTAGAAGCGCGTATCACGGTAGGCAGCTTTGGCAATAGCCTTCAGATAGGGAATATCTCCTGGAACACACTGCCGGACTGAACCAGAAAAGGGTTCTTGCTCAGCGCTGGGAAGACCTAGAGGAGTTCTTTCGAACGTGAGACGCACATCGACAAAGCGGAAATGATTGTCTTCAAGCTGTCTTACGGTGCTTGCATCGTCAGCCGTGCTGAGAAAGTATAGACAGTCGATCCGGTTGGTACTGCACCACTGCATGATACGAACCATATCATCACCCACCACCCGATCGGCAGTCGCGCGCGCGATCCTGATGCTGAAAAAGTGAGAATCCCATTCAGCCAGCTCACACAGGTCAGGCACTGTTGTCGATCCTGTCTTGAGAAATGGTTGAACCCACCACATAGGCCGGCCGGTTCATGACACGAGAGTGAATACGAGCAAGGTATTCTCCTATGATGCCTAGTGCAAACAACTGCGCGCCTGAGAAGATAGCAATAATTGACGCCAGGAATGGAAAGCCAGGGACGCTGTAGCCCAGAATAAGGTAGCGCCCAACCACATAGCAAAAGACGCCGATGCCAAAGAGCGTAAAGGTAAACCCGACATAGATTGCAAGCTGGAGTGGCAGTGTGCTGAAACCCGTCATCATATTGATGGCATGAGTCACCAGTTTGGCAAAGGTATAGTTTGACTTTCCTGAAAGGCGAAGATCACTGCGCACTTTTACGGCAGCAAAGTGGGCTGTCCCCCAGGCCAACAGCACATCAATGGATACATACGGATTGGAGTAATCAGCAAATGCATCTCGTAAGCGGGTATGAAAAACCCGAAAGGCGCTGACGTCTCGAGCTGTTTTGATGCCCATTGAAGCCTGCATGGCCAGTTTGGTGATCTGCGAAGCCAGATCGCGCCACAAACCATGCTGCTCATTTTCCGGTGTGCCATAGACCACGTCATGCCCGTCAGCCAGCTTGTTCAGCAGTTTCGGAATCTCCTCTGGTGGATGCTGCAGATCGTCATCCATGGTAACGATTATTGGGTGTTTCGCTACACGGATGCCACACAGAAGCGCATTATGCTGACCATAGTTCCGCATCAGGTGGATACCATAGGCCCAAGGGTATTTCTGAGTAAGCCGGAGAATCGCATCCCAACTGCTATCACGGCTGCCATCGTTCACCAGAATGACTTCAAACTGTGGAGCCAGGTTTGGCAGAACAGCATCCAGACGCTGCAGCAGCACAGGAAGGATATCTGCGCTGTTATAGACAGGAATAATGACTGATAGAGAATCGATTTCCATCTCTCATCGCAATCTTAGCATCATCACAAATCCATCAGAAGCTCGACAAGTGCCTTCGTCTGCCGCCTCGCTGTTTGTTACTCCAGCTTCTCAGTCCATTTCGGCGCTAACCGGAATGATTCTCGGAAATCAGACACAGTCAACTCCATATGGTATTGGGTCCCAAGCCGCCGCGCTGATCGTTGCGGGGCCTGTCACTCCCCCTTAACAATCAGGACCGAAGTGGGAGCAGTCACCAAAACCATATCTTACTATGCCAACCGGCTACTAGGGTGAGGTCTGCATCATGTTGTTCGGCAGCATAGCATTGAGTCTGTCTGTTACAGTTAACCGCTCTCCCGATGGAAGTTCGTACAAGCCAATAGCAATGTTCCACCCGCTCGGTGGTAGCTTTACGGCATCCAGGGTGGCACAATCCTCAACAACCTCGCCAACCATCCACGCACTGGTGGGGTACAGACCGCCTTTGGGCTGGAAGTCCGCCTGCGCCAGTAGCTCGCCCTCTGACAGCGCATGGATAAAGACATGATAATCGGTTGATGTCGGCGCAAGTGATACCCAGCGCAGACAAACTTGTAAGTCATTGCCGTCGTGGCTGATTTGAGGCTCGGCCAGACCGATGACATCGCCAAAGCGGTAATCCGGCTCGAAAGGATCAGGAGGGCCGTTAATCACAATCTGGCCGACTAAGGGAGTTACCTCTCGACCTTCGGCGTCAGAGACAACAAGGCCTCGCTCGGTATCAGTCTCGTATAGTCCGGCCATGAGGGGATAGGCAGCTTGTTCCTCAGCATCATCAGGAATAATAACGATGTACCGCTCTGCCCACGTTTGACCAGGCAGCCAATCGATAGAGAGCAGGTTACCGGTAGCCGGATAGCTGTCACGGAACACAACATCCGAGCCTACACTGTGTAGATAAGTAGTCAGATTGACATCGGTCGGCTCGATAGCTCGCCAGTAAAGGGTGATATAGATCGTCTCGCCGGGTCTGGCATGAACGACATCAGATTTGACGCCGATCAGCTCAGCGGCATCTTCATAGCGCAGCGAAAGGGGGTGCTCGATTTCTGCTGGGAGCGGGAGTGGTCGGTAGGCGGGTAGGAAGTAGCCAAACAGACAAATTGAAGCGACTATAGCCAGAACAACAACGCTGCCTGATGCCGCCGGCACACGCACCCGGCGCGGGATGAGGGTGTTGAGACCCAGCGAGAGGATTGCAGCCCAGCCAGCAATACCAGGAAGCAGGTAACGCCCTTGCGAACAGTACCAAAGTGTAGCACAAGACTTGACTAACATGGCAACCCAAGCAAGGACAAACGCTGCAATGATGATCGCATAGCGAGCCGTAGCCTCATTGCCGACTGAGTGCTTTTGATCCTTGAGAACTGTTCGCAGGCCTCGCATAGTAAGCCCACCAAGTGCTGCCACAGTCACAATGTCAAAGAAGCGATAAACAGGTTCACCCACAGCCACGGAGTTCCAACCAAACCGCGCCCAGAGTCTCTGATAGGTCATAGGAACATGGGCAATGATTGCATCAATCTCACCGCCTGGAGGAACCGCTTCATGCGAGAACTTACTAAGGATAACATTTTCCAGAACAGGATCCCCGTACAAGACTGTATTGCGGACATACCACCAGCCGGCGATCACGGCCACAACAAGCAAGGTTAGTGTTGCATACTTCCAGCTGCGACGCAGATCAAGAATCATCGCCAGGCCTACAGGCAGCACAAGGAATAAGGCGCTGGCTTTGGTCAGAAGCGCTAATCCAAGCAAGATACCCAGCAGAAATGCCCCGTGCGTTGTCGCCCCATCTCTCAACTGGCGTAGAATGAGCCACAGGCTGAGTGTTGCCAGAAGTGTGAGCAGACTGTCGTTATTGACAAGACTTGCCACATATATGAACTGTGGCCAGAAAGCAACAAAACCCAACGCAATCAACCGAAGACCGGGATCGTCCGGCCACAACATACGAAAGATGGCAGCACTGGTCAGCACAGTGCATGCACTCAGAAAAATCGATAGTAAACGTATGAGATGGACTTGCCGTGCAATACTGCTATCGGTATAAGGAAAAATCTCTGCCCGGCTATGTATGCAGAAATTCTTGTTGTCGTTACCAACAGTAGTGAATGCATCGACTCCGTGAAAGAAGATGTAAGGATTACCTAGCCCTTCATGGTTTGAAGGTGTGGCTTTCCCTGCAATTAGCGCTGCAGGGGATACCAAAGCGTAGTAGAGGGGAGCGTGAAACCATTGCCCCGTAGGAAGTTCGGCCACGTCAGGTAAGGCCCGATTCCGGATGAGATGTCGAACATAAGCATAGTGTCCTTGTTCATCGGGCCCCTCAAAGATTGGTCCAGAACTAAATACAAGTGCGAGAAACACAAAAGCAGCAACAATACCAAAAGTGATTCTTCGTTCGCTGCGAGCGCTGATAACCATTTGCTACCGAATTCCTAGCAAAGAAATCACAAAGCTTGAGAAGAAGATCTGAAGTCCGGTCAGAACCAATGACGTGCCGGGAATTGTTATACGCAACACCTTCTCATACTCTAGTGGCCCAAAATGTGCATCTCGCCACATCACCAAACCCGCAATATATAGTGCTACACCCGCTAAGGTGATCACTATTCCCAGAGCCAGACCACCTCCCAAAGAGAAGCGATCCAGTGTCTCTTCGAGCCACTCACGGCGTGGGAGAAACCCCATACGAAAGGCATAGACTCGGGCGAAAACAGCCATTAGAACCAACTGGATGCCAATGATCCATATGGTCACCGAGGCCAGCAACGTGTTGACATCGAACACGACACTACCGATCTGAAAGGAGGCTGGCAGAAGAAGCACAGAAATAACGAGTCCCAGTATCGTCAGGGTAAGACCGGGATACAGAAACAACCAACGAGGACTGTAAAGCAGCATAAAACGCAGATGGCGCCATCCGTCACGCCAGGTACGTAAATGAGGTGGGCGAGAACGGCCATCTGGGTAGTAGATGATCGGGATCTCAGAGATTGTCAAACCGGCAAGGCTGGCCCGGATCACCATCTCACTAGCAAACTCCATCCCTTCAGTTCTTAAGTTGAGTCCCAGAATTGACTCGCGGTGAAAGCCGCGAAGTCCACAATGAAAGTCGCTGAGATGGCAACCAAAAAACAGATTCCCAATGAAAGTCAGAAGCGGGTTGCCCAGGAAGCGGTGAAGAAGAGGCATTGAACCAGGCCTCACCTCTCCCTTCAGCCTGGTACCCATTACAAGCTGATAGCCACTACGCAAACGTTCAACAAGGGGCGCAATGGCCGAGAAATCGTAACTGTCATCAGCATCTCCCATAATGATATATGAGCCTTGGGCAGCCTCCATGCCTCCCCTTAAGGCTGCGCCATAGCCCCGCCTTGCAACCGGGATGACGGTTACCCCCTCCGCTTTAGCAACCTCAAGAGAGCCATCGGTACTACCGTTGTCTGCAACGATGATCTCATAACGGTCAACCCCGGCCTCCTTCATGCCCAAATGTGCCTTCCGGATGCATACTGCAAGTGTCTCAAACTCGTTCAAGCAGGGAAGAATGATAGACAGCTCAACAGGCGTCTTTTGAGGGTGCATATTCGTAATCCTTACCCAACATTACGTCGCACGATGATTGTCAATCTCTTTGCGGTAAATCCAGAGAACAACATCGCCAAGCCACACCGGTACTCCGACTGATGCCAAACGACTGCTGTAAAGCCCAACTGACAGGTTTCTGCCAATAACACCAAATTTCGTCGTGATTGCAGGAAGCGATAACCTACGTGGAAGTCGAATCGCACCAACCTTTGTTAAACCATGAGATCGCAAGATCGTATCGATACCCCTTAGACTTAGAATCGCAAAGTGGTTAGGAGGATCAATGGCATGCCAGCGCGGACCGGTCAGACGGGCAAAAAGGCTGGCCGGATCGAATGTCTCACCCACCAGATAGCCACCTGCCTTAAGATGTTGAACACAGTGAGTAAGCATACTATGCTGATCCGTTACATGTTCAATCACATCTATGGCGGATATCACATCGCAGTGTCGAGGAAAGTCCGATGGCAAAGCTTCGATAACTCCCTGACGGGCACCGGAGATAGCAAGTGATGTACGCGCATATCGAGGCCCATAGTCAGAATAATCTATTCCCCATGGTCTACAGCCGTATTCACGTACAACTTCCAGCAAGAAACCTGCAGCACAACCAACATCTAGCCAGTCTGCCTCTCGGGGGATCTCTGTCTGCCCCAAGATCCATCTAACTCGACGCGCAAGGTTACCCTGAATAAACGCTTTCTGGCCGATATAGTCGATATAGGCACCCTGGTCCTGGCGCCCTGTATAACCTTCATAGTAATCCGACGCATAGTATCGACCCAGTTCATTCTGAGTATAGATCTTCGTTGTCTGAAGACTACCGCAGCTGAGGCATTTCACCCAATCAAAACCACTTACTGTCCAGAGAGGAGTATGCCCGGTTGCTCCGCAGATACGACATTTATCGGTCATGGATAAGCGATCCTCTCCTTACAGACACCGGATTCGTTCACTTCACGTCACAGAACACTTCCAACATGCAACACCACTAACAATGTGCCTGCCGCTTCGCCTCAATAGCATCCAGCATCTGCTGGAATGGATCAACAAACGCCTTCAGCCCATCGACCAGCAGCTTTTCGGTGACAGCGTCCATGTCAATACCCTCGGCGTCCAAATCGGTTTCCAACTTCTGAGCCGCGTCCAAGTCGTCGTGGATGGTCACGGCCGCGCGGCCGTGGTCGCGGAAGGCGTCGATGGTCTGGGGCGG
>JAFGMS010000018.1 GCA_016927375.1 Anaerolineae bacterium | reverse complement strand
CTGTAGACTGTGAACTATTAAAACATGACCCCCAAAACTTATCGAACGCTGGAGCTGGACAAGATACTGGGCCGGTTGGCCGGTTATGCCGATTTCTCGGCCAGCCGTGCGTTGTTGGAGGCGCTGGAGCCCACCAACGATCTGGATGAAGCGCTCCAGCGCCAGCAAGAAACAACTGAAGCATGCCGCTTCCTGGAAGGACGCAACGCAGTGAGCATCGGTGGAGCGCGCGATGTGCGCCCATACGTTTACGATGCCACCGTCGGCGTGACGCTCTCTCCGGAGCATCTGCTCGATATCAAGGCGACACTGCTTTCAGCGGGAATTCTCAAGAAGGCCATCGACAAGGCCGCCGACCAGTTCCCCCTGCTGAGCGAGATCGCGCTGGGCATGGACGAGGGCAAGGCGCTGGTATCGGCCATCAGCCGGGTGATTGGCGACCAGGGCGAGGTGCTCGATTCGGCCAGCCCCAGGCTGGGCCAGCTGCGCGGCGAAATCCGGGTGGCCCGCGACCGCCTGCAGACCAAGCTGCAATCGATCATCGCAAGCAGTCGTAATGCCCCTTACTTGCAGGAGGCTTTGATCACCTCGCGCAGCGGGCGCTACGTGATCCCTATCAAGTCCGAGCACAAAGGGCGCATCAAGGGCATCGTCCACGATCAATCCGCCTCGGGCGCGACGCTCTTCATCGAGCCGCTGGCGACGGTCGAGACCAACAACCAGATACGCGAGCTTGAGCTCAAGGAGGAGGAGGAAGTTCGCCGCCTGCTGGCCGAGCTCACCGCCGAGATCGGCCAGCAGGCCGACCGCATCACCTGGACGGTCGAGGCGATAGCGGCGCTTGATGCGGCTTTCGCTAAGGCCAAGTATGCAGCCGAGTTGAATGCCAACCCGCCCAAGCTGGTCGGTTTCGATCCTAAGCGCGTGCCGGGCAGCACCCTCAAGATCTACGGTGCTCGCCACCCTCTCATCGATCCGCGAGAGGTGGTGCCCATTGACGTCGACCTGGACGAGGACACCTACGTGCTGGTCATCACCGGCCCCAATACGGGCGGCAAGACGGTATCGCTCAAGACGGTCGGTCTGATGGTGTTGATGGCCCAGTGCGGCCTGCATGTCCCGGCCACCGATGCCATCCTGACCGTTTTCGATACCGTCTATGCCGATATCGGCGACGAGCAGAGCATCGAGCAGTCTCTGAGTACCTTCTCATCTCACCTGGTCACCATCGTCGATATTCTGGAACATGCCGATGACCGCTCGCTGGTGCTGTTCGATGAGCTGGGTTCCGGCACCGACCCGGCCGAGGGCTCGGCCATCGCCCGCGCCATCCTGAACGACCTGCTGCAGCGCGGCATCACCACCTTCGTGGCGACGCACTACCCCGAACTGAAGGCCTATGCGCACGGCACGCCGGGAGTGCGCAATGCCAGCGTCGAGTTTGACATCGAGACGCTCTCGCCGACCTACCGGCTGATCGTCGGGCTGCCGGGCAAGTCCAATGCCCTGGCGATTGCCACCCGGCTGGGACTGCCGCACAGCATCATCGAGGCAGCCAAAGCCTATGTTGGTGAAGCCGACCTGAAAACCGACTCCCTGCTGGAAGAGATCCACCGCACCCGCGAGGAGATCCGCCAGGCCCAGGCCCGCCTTTCGGACACTGAAAACGAATCGGTCGATTTGCGCTCGCAGCTCCAGGAGCGGCTGGCCGGGATCGAAGAGGAGCGGCGTGAGATCATCGAGCAGGCCCGCCAGGAGGCTCATAACGAGCTGGTCGATATGCAGAACGAGATCGCCACGCTGCGCAGGCGCCTGCGCAGCGTGCTGCCTTCCAGGGCCCCGGAAGGCCCACACCCAGCCGGCGAGATCAAGGAAATCGAAGAAGAAGTTGAAGTGCTGGAAGAACTGCTCGATGATCCGGTCAAGCGGGCTGCTGTTCCGGCACCTGCCCCCAAAGCTGCTCGACCGGCCACCCGGCGCGAGCTGCGGGTGGGCGACCGCGTCTTCGTGGCCAGCCTGAACGCCAAGGGCGAGATAGTTACCCTGGGCAGCGATGAGATCGAGGTGCAGGTCGGGGCGATGCGCGTACGCGTCGACCGTCATGACCTGGAGCGGATGGAGCAGCCGCAGGAGGAAGAGGACGCTAGTGACGGCGACGCGTTGGCCAGGCGTTATACTCAGGAGGAAGCAAGCCTCCCATTGGCCGAAAGCCCCGGCCTCGAACTGCACCTGATCGGTTACAACGTTGATGAAGCATCGGATGCCCTGGACCAGTACCTTGACCGGGCCTACCGGGCCGGGCTGCCCTGGGTGCGCATCGTCCACGGCAAAGGCAGCGGCATCCTCCGCAAAGCCATCCGCGATTCCCTACGCCATCACCCGCTGGTAACGGACTTCAAGCGCGCCGCCGACAATGAGGGCGGTGACGGCGCAACAGTGGCAACGCTGATCGGGGGGTGACGACCTTCAGCCGCAAGGAATGGAGATGGGGGAGGGACGTAGTCCCGATGGGTTCAAGGGGGTGTCGTGATCCGGCCGATGTTGGCCGGTAAGCGCTTTCAGCTCTACGTCAAGCGTGCTTTCTTCGACACCAACCCTGCCTTCTTTGACTGGACGACCATCCAGTTTGACTGGTACCATATGCTTCACAAGTTGACCATGCGTCCTAACTCTGGATCCCTGCTCCCTAATCCCCAGCCCCTATCCCCCAAAGAAAGGTAGAACATGATTCAATCCCTTGAAGAACGCGCCCTGAATGCCTGGCCGGCCCTGCAAGTCGTCCTGTACGACGGATGGGTTCTGAGGTTCGCCGAAGGGTATACCAAGCGAGCCAACTCCGTCAGCCCGCTGTACGCATCCGGCGAGGATGTAGAGGAGAAGATCCGCCGCTGCGAGCATTTTTACCGTCGAAGAGGCCAGGATGCGATCTTCAAGTTGACCGAGGCAAGCCTCCCGGAAGGGCTGAACGATATCCTGGCTCAGAAGGGTTATGTGGTCGATGCCCCTACCAGCGTCCAGACGGTCGATCTGGATAACGTCGATGTTGCCTCTCGCACCGCCCATCTGGAGATGGAGCTGACCGAAGAGTGGCTATCTAACCAATGCAGATTGGGCAAGATTGCGGATCAGCAAAGATTGATACAAAAGCAGATCCTCAGAAACATCGTTCCACCGACCTGCTACGTGTCTATCGAGGAGGGCGGCGGGGTGGTGTCATGTGGAATGGGAGTATTAGAGGGTGAGATCCTTGGCATCTTCGATGTAGTAACGGATGAGCAGCACCGAAGACGCGGGTATGGCATACAGATGATGCTCAACTTGCTGTGGTGGGGAAAGCGCAACGGCGCCACGACGGCTTACCTGGCAGTAATGCTCGATAACCCTCCGGCGCTGAGGCTTTACGAAAAGCTTGGCTTTAGAGAGGTCTACCAGTATTGGTACCGGGTGAAGAAATGAGGGACAGCCACGAGCGATGAACAGTGGGCAACGGGTTTACAAGCCGGTCCAACGTTCCAACGCGCAATGGCTATTAGCCATAAGCCATCAGCCATAAGTCATCAGCCAATCAGGTTGCCCAGGTGCGGCGCACCAATGAAAATCCCCAGTCATCATCCTGGCGAGTGATGTGATATAGCCAGCCTCGCCCAAAGAAAGGGCCAAAGAGACAGTCGAAGCCAACCAGGCCTTCCCCTTCAAAGACAAGGCTGGTTGGATAACTGATGGTGATTCCTGCGCCACGCCGCGGCGGCAAGCCCGGCCGCTGCGCGCGAGTCAATCGCTGTGAGGAGGGCTTACTTTCCACCCGGTGAAGCTCCGGTCCTTGCCATTGATACTGCCATACATCGACAATCTCTGCCCGGTTCAGCTTAAAGTCAGGCGGGGTCTTGCCTTCATAGCAGCGAACTGTGATCAGACACTCCTCCGGCACCCGGCCTTCGTTCAGAAAAGCATCCAGCATCAGGTGCTCGATAGCAACCCGGACGATCAGGAACTGGAGAAGCGGCTCATCGCTGGCATGCAGCTGTCGATGAGCCCAGTAGACAGGATGCAGACGACCGGGAGGCGGTTCCAGTAAATATGCAGGAGGGTTAGTCATCATCTCGATGCGGTCATCCATGTGTCCCAATGCCCATTGGGCCGAGTCGCGCACCCTGAAGTCCGGGTCCTCAATGAGATCTTCCAACCTTTCTCGCTCTGTCTCGGAGCCAATCACCCCCAATGCACGTGTGGCGATTGGGCGCAAATTCTGGTCTTCCAGGTATTCCAGAATTTGAGGTAAGACGCTTAATCGCCCGCAGCTCGCCAATGCCACAATGCCTTCGGCGAGCGTGCGCTCAACTATCAAGCGAGTCGATGATGTAGGACGCGGCTTTCTTACGTAATCTTCATTCACTTTATCCCAGGCCTCTTCCACCATTCTATACAGATCCTCGGTTGCCAATTCACTGGGATAGGCATTGAACAGACGTGTCGCGATCAAGCGATGAGACCAATCTGTGGAAGACAGGAAAGGAAGGAGAGCTTCAGCCAAACCATAGCGATCTGTCGGCATGAATTTATTAGCCAATATGCGCAAGGCCTCTAAGGCCGGTGTGCGCGAGCCTTCAGGCTGGTTGCACAAATGCTTGACTACAGCGTCCAACGCCTCAGCTTCACCAACGGCCGCCAGACGTGCCAGTGCCTCCTCCTGTTCTTGTGGCGAGCCGCTGCGCAGATCGTCTAGTAGCTCTGCTTGGGTCCGGTTATCAGAGAATGATGAGTTGGGCAGCATAATTTATTCAAACCTTCCCTCTCCCGATCTAAAGGGGAGTGACAACCGTAGCTGCTTTAACTACGAGGTACAATTGCTTTTGTTCTTAAGTGGAGTCACCTATTTGTGATTATCTGCCTTATAATACCACAGTGTCAACCAGGATGGGGATATTTCATTGCTTTTTCAGGAAATCCTCGCACTTGAGGCCAAGCACAGGATGCTGTTTACCAGACTTTGACGCAGCATCGGCTTCTAATATTGGCAGACCAATAATCAATACCTTCGCCAATTTGGCGTTTGTCGAGTCGCAGTCAGTTGTGCAACTCACGTGTGAGACGTAATGAGTGAAACGTGAGCCGTGAAAACTAACGAGATGTTCGGACGCATTAAAATTGGCTCCGGGATTTCCCGGAGGTGGTTTTTTCTGCTTCATCAGCACGTCTCACACTGTCATTCCCGCGAAAGTGAGAATCCACTTGCATCCTATAGATTCGTGCTTTCGGGAATGACATGACTGGCGAAGGTGTTGAATAATAGGACCTCAATTATACTAACCTGTTTCTGAAAGGAATGACTGTGATGCAGACAATCATCGGTGTTGATGTTGGTGGGACTTTACTGCGCGCCGCACGATACGATCTCGATCTGAACGTGTTGGAGCGCGTTGAGCAGCCGACTCGCGCTGACCTTGGCGGTGAAGCCGTGCTGGAGCGCCTTTACCAGGTTATCCGGCAGGTCTTGCCGGAATCCCCAGACACATCAATAGGGATTGGTGTGGCACTCCCCGGCCCGGTCGATATGGACAAAGGAATCCTGATCGCGCCGCCTAATCTCCCGCTCAAAGATACCCTGATAGCACACCTGGTTGAACAAACGATGGGCGGCCCGGTCTTTATCGGCAATGACGCCGATCTTGCTGCTTTGGCCGAGCATCAAAGGGGAGCCGGGCGTGGCACAAGGAACATGATTTACATCACAGTTAGCACAGGTGTCGGCGGCGGGATCATTGCCGATGACAGGATATATACCGGCCGCGGGCAGGGTGGGGAGATCGGCCATATGGTTGTCTGGCCTGATGGGCCGATGTGTGGCTGTGGCAAACAAGGTCACCTTGAAGCCGTCTCATCGGGGACCGGTATTGCTCGTGCTGCCCGCGAGCGGTTAAGCGCAGGAGAACAATCGGCAATGTCCGGTATGGTAAAGGAAAATCTTTCCCAGGTAACTGCAAAACTCGTGGGGCAGGCAGCGGCCAATGGCGATGCATTGGCGCTGGAGATCGTTACGCGTGCCGGTCGTTATCTGGGCATCGGCATTGCGTCGCTGATGATGCTGTTCAATCCGGATATGTTTGTAATCGGTGGGGGAGTCAGCAAATTAGACAAGCTGCTGTTTGATCCCATGCACAAGGCCGTTGAGGAATACGCCATGCATCCTCGCTATTGGAAAGATGTCCCTATCGTTCACGCGCAGCTTGGTGATGATGTTGTTTTAACCGGCTCAGCAGCTCTGGTCAAGACGATGACAGGCAACAACCCTAAGACCCTATAACCCTGGTTGGATAACTGCTTCCAGGAAGACGTAGACAGGAACAGGTTCATCGGAAACAAAAACCTACGGCCTTTGATAGATGTAAGGCTGCAGGTTTTTGCTTTTTCTACTTCTGCCGGTTAGAGTAATCTACTAAAACAATAGACCATATAGAACTTAACCTTACTGATCCTTATGAAGCTTTCAAAACGCGGCGAATATGGGCTGAGAGCCATGATCGATCTGGCTAACTGGACAACAGAATCGGCAGTTGTTCCGATCAAAGATATCGCGACACAAGAAAAGATCCCTGTTAAATTTCTTGAGCAAATCTTGTTAATGCTCAAGAATGCAGGACTCCTACAAAGCAAGATGGGCGTCGGAGGTGGTTACTACCTCGCGAAACCTCCGGAGGAAATCACGTTGGGACACATCATACGGGTTTTAGATGGACCGCTTGCCCCGGTCCGCTGTGTAAGCCAAATGGCCTATGAGCCTTGTGGCTGTCCTGACGAGGAGACTTGTGGGCTCCGCCTGGTGATGCTCGATGTGCGCAATGCTATCGCTGATATCCTCGATACCACCACGCTGGCCGACGTCATCGCCCGAACTCACCAAGCACAGAACAACAAAACTCTATAACTCTCTCTTATTCGCTTTTGAATAGCTGCATTTTGCTAAAAGTCTACTTGTCATATAGACATTCTATAATAACAACAGAAAGGCTATGGAGATGAACAAACAAAAGCAGTTTCTCTTGGCTGTGCTAATTGTGATATCCATGCTTACCGGCTGTACACAGCCGGCAGAACAACAGGAAACGATCTCTGTCTCGGGCGCATTTGCTCTCTATCCTTTGATGGTTCGCTGGGCCGAGGTGTATCAGGAGGCTAATCCGGACATCCGCATCGATGTTTCTGCCGGCGGCGCCGGCAAGGGCATGGCCGATGCCCTTGCCGAGGTCGTGAACATCGGTATGGTATCACGTGAAATCAAACCGGAGGAAGCAGAGCAGGGGGCCTATGCCATCGCTGTTGCCAAAGATGCAGTCTTCCCGGTAGCTAATGCTCAAAATCCGGTGCTGGATGATTTATTGGAAACCGGGATCACCAGGGAGACATTCGGGGCAATCTACCTGACCGGCGAGATCACTACCTGGGGAGAGGTGGTCGGTAAACCTGAACAGACTGACAGCATCAATGTGTACACGCGGTCTGATGCCTGTGGCGCCGCCGACATGTGGGCTAAGTTCTTAGGCGCTGAGGCTCAAGAAGACCTGGACAGGGGTATTGGCGTATCCGGCGATCCTGGCGAGCTGGAAGCGGTCGTCAAAGATCCACTGGGAACCGGCTATAACAACCTTAACTACGCCTTTGACGCTGCGACCGGAAAGCCCGTTGATGGCGTAGTTGTCATTCC
This sequence comes from Anaerolineae bacterium, assembly GCA_016927375.1. GTDB lineage: Bacteria > Chloroflexota > Anaerolineae > Aggregatilineales > UBA3940 > JAFGMS01. The sequence continues at coordinate 4,384 of JAFGMS010000018.1, read as the reverse complement.
GGTCGATGTGGATGGCAATGGCCAGATTGACGAAGTGGAACGGCTCGACACCAAGGACATGGCTATCCAGGCTGTCGCCGGCGGCGTCTATCCTTCACCACCCGCCCGCCTTTTGTACCTGGTGGCTAAAGGGCAGCCATCCGGCGCAACGCTCGATTTCGTTCGCTGGATTCTGAATGAGGGACAGGATTTCGTCTCGGAGGTTGGCTACATCCAGCTAACACCTGAGCAATTAACAGAAGAACAAGCCAGGCTACCCTGACCTGAAATACGAATAAGCGCAGAGGTGACCAATGGTTGCCTCTGCCGCACATATAGCAGTGTCTTGTTAGATGGGAAATACCGTATATTCAATCCGTCCCAGGCAGTCTACGGAGAAATACATATGACCAATAAACTTCTGCTTATGCCAAGGGCTTCCCGGCCTAGAGAAGTTCAATTCCCGTCGCGGCGCATCATAGATCGGGCCGGGGGACATGCCTTTATGATGACCACTGCCTTTCCCCTGCTGATCGTTATCCTGATGATCGTGGCATTGTTAGTCCGCACACGTCCTATTCTGGAGAGCAAACCCATCGGTGATCTATTGCTTGGACAAACCTGGCATCCTCTACGGGGAGAGTTCGGGTTTTATCCTTTCATAATAGGCACGCTGTGGATAACCCTGGCTGCGATGCTGCTGGCGGTGCCGCCCTGTCTGCTCAGCGCCGTCTTTCTGGCCGAGTATGCCCGTCCGGTGATAGGCGCCATCATGAAACCTCTATTAGATCTTTTGGCAGGCATCCCATCTGTGGTCTACGGCGTGTGGGGTCTGGTTGCTATTGTGCCCTGGGTACAGACTATAGCTGCTCCAGCCTCACAACAATGGCTCGATTTCCTTCCCTTCTTTGCTGTGAATAATACTACCGGTTACAGCATCCTGGCAGGGGCAATTGTGCTGGCTGTTATGGTTGCCCCGGTGATCATTTCGGTTACCTACGAGGTTATGCAAGCTGTACCCGATGGCCTGCGTGAATCCTCGTTGGCAGTAGGAGCAACCCGCTGGCAGACCATCAAGCATGTCGTGGTACCCAAAGCCGCCCCCGGAATCCTGATTGGGATCGTGCTTGGATTTTCCCGCGCATTCGGCGAGACGATGGCAGTCCTGATGGTGGTCGGCAATGTCCCCCGTGTGCCATCCTCAATCTTCGATCCTGCCTATCCGCTGACCGCGTTGATCGCCAACAACTATGGCGAGATGCTCTCTATTCCCCTGTACGATTCGGCTTTGATGGGCGCAGCTTTGGTGCTCCTAATGGTCGTGCTGATCTTCAATCTGGCTTCAGCGCTCTTGCTGCAGCACATTCTGAGGAGGTCACAGACATGAAACGGCGATTCTCGCGGCGATATCTTGAGGAGAAGTTCTTCCAGGCCCTGATGGGACTCTCTTTGCTGCTTGTCACCGGTAGCCTGGCGGGGATTCTGCTCACTGTGGTCATCAAAGGCGCCCCTGCCCTGACGCTGGATATGATCACCAAAACGCCTCAGGGAGGCTACTATCTGGGTAAAGAGGGCGGCATCCTCAATGCAATTGTCGGGTCGTTATACCTGGCCGGTGGCGGGACTATTCTGGCTCTGATTGTCAGTATCCCGACAGTGCTTGGGCTCAACGTCTACGCGCGCGGCACGCGTTGGGCGGATCTTGTGCGTCTGTCGCTGGATCTGATGTGGGGAACACCATCGATCGTCTATGGTGCCTTTGGCTTTACCCTGATGCTGGCTCTAGGGTTGAAGGCCTCGCTCCTGGCCGGGATCATTGTGCTGGGGCTGCTTGAGCTGCCGATCATGGCCCGCGCTGTCGACGAGTTGATCAGAATGATCCCGGAGGAATTGGAAGAATCATCGTTTGCCCTGGGCGCCAATCGATTTGAGACGGCCCTGTTTGTCATCTTGCGCCAGATTCTTCCAGGATTGGCCACAGCGATCCTGCTGGCTTTTGGACGTGGTATTGGAGATGCGGCATCGGTACTCTTTACTGCCGGCTATACCGACCGCATCCCCGATTCACTGATGGCCCCAGCAGCCTCGCTGCCGTTGGCAGTTTTCTTCCAGCTTAACACGCCCTTTCCAGAGGTGCAGCAGCGTGCCTACGCGGCTGCTCTGATCCTGACCGTCATCGTGCTGCTGACGAGTCTGGGGTCTCGCTGGCTGGCCGGCCGTCTGGGTCGCTACACCATCAGATAAAAACGCATACCCGTCGAGGGAGGCATATCCAACATGGAAACACATATCAGCATCCGTAATCTCAATGCCCATTACCAGGACCAACAGGCTCTCAAGAACATCTCACTCGATATCCCAAAGAACCAAATCACGGTTATCATCGGTCCTTCCGGTTGTGGCAAAACCACGCTGCTTAAAAGCATGAATCGTTTCCTCGATCTGGTAAGCGGGACGCAGATCTCTGGGGATGTTCTGATTGACGATGAGAGTATCTATGCGCCAAGTGTAGATGTCACAGAGGTACGGAAGAAAGTGGGGCTGCTGCTCCAGCGGCCCTTTCCGCTTCCTATGTCCATCTACGATAATGTGGCTTATGGTTTGCGTATCCATAGCATGCACACACGAGGACATAGTCTCGACACAGCTGTGCAGCACTACCTTGAGATGGCTGGGTTGTGGGATGAAGTCAAGGATCGATTGCACGCCCCGGCCGCGAGGCTCTCGGTAGGGCAGCAGCAGCGGTTATGTCTTGCACGCGGCCTGGCTGTCGAGCCGGAGATATTGTTAGGCGATGAGCCCACTTCAGCGCTCGATCCTCTATCGGCGCTGAACATCGAAAAACGTCTGATGGCTCTTAAAGAACAATACACAATTGTACTGGTCACGCACATCCTGCGGCAGGCTAAACGCCTGGCAGATTACGCCGTTTTTATGTATCTCGGTGAGATGGTAGAACATGGGCCTGCACAGCAAGTACTAGAGAATCCACAACAAGAACGCACGCGCGCCTACCTTGAAGGCGAGTTCTAGGACAGTTGGGCAAAATATTCGATCTGCGGTCATCGACGCGCTTCTTGCCCAACTGCCTCAATATTGAGCAACAGAGAACAACAATGGTTTTACTGACACTGCGACATAGGTGTCAACTTAAGCCCAATATCATCCTTTTCGCTACGGCTACTGTCGTTCGCGAGGCTGCAAGCGGATCATTGAGCAATACGAGGCTCTTAAGTTGACACTTGTGGACACTGCGACATGCTCGGTTTGCAGTAACAATCATGCACAGCCATTTGTTGCCGTGATGCCCAAACACACCTACAATGCAAGGGTTAAACCCAATCATTGACAATGTAGGAGAACATACTAGATGAAGAATTCGTGGAAGTGGATAATTCCAATAGGATGTGTGGTACTGCTGATCTGTGCCGTATGTGTTACATCAACCGCGCTCATATACGTCTATCAAGATCAAATTCTCGAGACCTTTGCTCCAACGCTAGAAGTTGTGGTCTCAACCCCGACACACCAAGACCGGGGCGATCAGGGTGAAGCTCCGACGCATGACCTTGGCGACATGCAGACCTTGCTCCAGGAACTGGACGGCCAACCCTGTGATGAGAACCCTGATCTAACCTGTGTGACGCTCTCCATGCCGCTTGACCAGTTTGACGCATCGAACACCGAGACCGTCGATGTCGTGTTTGGTATCCACCAGGCTACGGATGAGCGGATGGGAATGTATTTCCAGGCCTATCCGGGCGGGCCGGGCGGCGAGGGAATCAGCTCGGCATTTATCGATCGCTTTGATGACAGGCTGCTGGAGAGCTATGACATCGTATTCTTCGATCAGCGCGGCGTAGGTCTCTCTTCACCGTTAACTTGCCCAACCGCATTGGCTGCCTATTACGGCAATCCCAGCGAAGATGATACGGAGGGCGAAGAGGGTTACGATACGCCCGAGGAACAGGAAGAAGTCACTTCCAGCACAAAGACCTTTGTAGAGGATTGTGTTGAGGAGATGGGTGTTCCTCCTGAAGATCTCCGTTTTTACAATACGCAGCAGGTTGCTGAAGACATCGAAGACTTTCGCGAAGCTGTCGGTGACGAGCAGTTCTATCTGTACGGTGTCAGTTATGGGACGATCGTTGCCCAGACTTACGCAGCTGCACATCCTGATCGGCTGGCCGGGCTGATCCTGGATGGGACGGTTGATCTCACGCTGACCGGAGATGAGTTTGCACTTTCACAGGAAAAGGCATTCGAGGAAGTTCTGCTTGCCACCCTGGATGAGTGTAAAAAAGACAATGCGTGTATAGACGCTTTTGACGGTGATGATCCTCTGAAGGTATATGACAATCTGGCTGCCAGCCTTGCCCGGGAACCACAAGCATATGAATTCCCT
>JAFGMS010000234.1 GCA_016927375.1 Anaerolineae bacterium | reverse complement strand
GGATTGTTGCCCTGCAAAGTCACAAATCGTACCCTACAATTAAGCCATCGCTCAAAATGAAAGTTTATGACCGTGCTGAGTATAGCTACCGGACACTGAACAGAAGTTCGGGACAAAGGCGATAGGAATGGGATCCTCAAGAGCCAAACAGCGCTCAATGAAATCCCAGCCGAAGCGGAAGATGTTCAGGTCACGGCGGCCAGTACAGTCAACTTCATGAGCCAGGCCTGTTGAGATAACCTGCTCGCCAGTGGCCACAAGTCAAGAGTAAAGTTAACTGCTCAGCTCTCAGCTTTTAGCTTTTCAAGCTTCGATCTGTGACTTGTAAACTCAGACTGGATACTCGTCACGTTTTACATATTTACATATTTACCTTTTTCGCATTACCCATAGCTACAGTAGGAAGCGCCAGGCAGCTGAGTCGTTACTCCGTATCTACGGTGTCAATGTTGGAACGGTTGTCGGTGGTCCGGGTAGGATGGTGATTGGGACTTCAAAAGGCGGCAGTGTCCCGGCATCGATCCTGCTGACGAGAACTAACCGTAAGACGTACTTTCCGGGCGGAAGGCCATCGGCATGCAATTGCTCCAGTTCACCATCGACGACCTGCTCCGTATGTGTTTGGCCTATGGTGACGAATGTTGTAGGTGTCTCGCCCTCGCCGACTTCGATCTTATAAAACATGATCAAGTCAGGGTTGAATGTCACCGTTCCTATAATCGGGAACACTCCCCACACAGCCTGGCCACGATGAGGCTGGCTGATTGAATAAACCGAGCCGGTTGCGTCATCGGCAACGACTTTCACCTCATCGACCAGCTCTGGTGGGCAAATATTTTCCGGTTCGATGGGAACACCGTTCTCGTGAGCCCAGTTGCGTGCCCACGTAGCGATAGTTGGGTCACGGGGTGCTTCGATGAACAACTGTAGGCTCATCTGCGGTAGATCGGCGTTTTCAGGGCCGATTTTACAATAGAGCGGCGCGGATGGCACAAGCCTCTCGGTGACAGGCACTGCCGTAGGGATGGGAAAATATGCCTGCTGCATCCCGCCATCCAGCGGTACTACACCGATGATCATGATGCCGCGTTCCATCGTGTTGTTCACATTAGGATAAGGCTCGCCTGTGTCCGGGTTGACAAAGGGTGTTACCGTTGGAGTAGGAACGGAGGTTGGCTCGGTCTCGCTGATCAGACTGTCAATCGGAAACCATTCTGTACTGGTGCTGGGACAGCTCTCAGCAGCCGGTTGAGGATCGTGGAGTGAGGCCAACACGCAGATGGGACGCTGCTCCATTCCTTCCGGCGGAGAAAAGTCACTGCGCAGGGGTGGAAGATCGGAGCGCTCTACCAGGGCAGCCAGATCGGAACGATTGTAAAAAGCGGTCATGAAATCGTGCCAGATGGGCGCTGCCCCCGTCAGTCCTGATGTGCCCTCGGCCATAGGGGTGTTGTCGGTGTTACCCGCCCATACCCCGACTGTCAAATGCGGTGTGTATCCGACAGTCCAGTTGTCTCGATAATCGTTGGTCGTGCCTGTCTTGGCTGCTGCCGGAAACTCCAGCCGTAAGGGCGAGTCGGCACCCATGCCGGGCGTGCGTGCGGCGTTATCGGAGAGGATGCTGCTGATCATGAATGTGATGCGAGGATCGAGGACACGCTCACCAATTCCAGAGGGTGCTTCGTAGAGCACCGTGCCGTTGGTATCGGTGACCTTGCTGATCAGATAAGGTGTGACCTCCCATCCACCGTTAGCAAACGCAGCATAGGCCGATGTCAGCTCAAGCGGCGTCAACTCGCCACCACCCAGGGTCAGTGACAGCCCATACAACGATGCATCCTCCCCCAGGCTCTGAATACCCAGCCTCTGGGCGATTTCGAGAAGCGCAGGCACGGTAATATCGTGTAGGAGCAGCAGGGCGGGGATATTATAAGAGTTCGCCAGTGCATCACGCAGGCGGACCGGACCATGGAAGCGATCATCATAATTGTGCGGCTCGTAAATTTCACCAGCGCCGGTGTCGAACTCCACCGGCACATCCCACAGCACATCAGCCGGCAGCCACCCACGCTCGAAAGCGGCAGCGTAGGTCAGAGGTTTCATGGCGCTGCCCGGCTGCTGCGGCGAGAGAATGACGTTGACATTGCCATCGATGGTCTCGTCGTTGTAGTCCACACTGCCGACCATTGCCAGCACCTCACCCGTATTTGGATTGATCGCCACCAGGGCAGCGTTGTTGAGGTTGGCTTCGCCACGCGCTTCAGCCACACGCTGCGCGACGATCTGTTCGGCCAGGGTTTGCGCATCCATGTCTAATGTAGTGGTGATTTCCAATCCCCCCTGAGCAGCCATCTCCGGGTCCAGGCCGGGGATCTGCGCCAGTGCGCTGCGCACAGCGACGGTAAAATGAGGGGCGCGCAGCGATACATCTGGGCTGGCCAGATCGGCCACGCTGAGCGGCGATTCGTTGAAGGCCGTGTCGGCATCAACTGTGCTGATGTAGCCATGCGTTACCATCAAATCGAGGACCTGACGCTGGCGCACCTTGGCCGCCGCGAAGTCCACATAAGGATCATAGCCTACAGGGGATTGTACCAGACCGGCCAAAAAAGCAGATTCTCCGATGGTTAGGTCACCTGCGTGTTTATTGAAGTACACATTGGCGGCAGCTTCTACACCATAAGCCAGATTGCCGTAGTAGATCTCGTTCAGGTAAAGGGTGAGTATCTCATCTTTCGAATACTGGCGGGTCATCACCCAGGCTAATGCTGCCTCTTTGAGCTTGCGACGCAGTGTTTGCTCGTTGCGTTCCTCGTAGCTAAACACGATTTGTCGGATTAACTGCTGCGTGATCGTGCTGCCGCCGGAGACGATCTCTCCTTCAGTTACCCACTGCCACGCAGCACGGGTTATCGAAGGAGGATCGAAGCCGGGATTTTCGTAGAATGTGTCGTCCTCTGTGGCAATGATTGCCCAACGCATGGCAAATGGAATGCGATCAAGCGCAACTTCGATGCGGCGCCCCTCGCCAATTAACTCGTACAGGAGCACCCCATCACGGTCATAGATGCGCGAGGTCTGGAAGGTCTCTACACCCTGCATTGATTCCAGTGTCTCCAGGTCTGCCTGGAGCTCGCCCGCCAGTGAGTTATACAGAATGAACCCGAACAGTGCCCCGGCAAACAGCAGGGCCGCCAGAGACATTGCACTGACGATGAGCCCGGTTCGGAGACACCCCCAGCGGCGGCGCGGCCGTCTGGGGCGTGGTGGGGACCATGCCGGTGGGCCTGGAGGGGACTGACCTTCTGGGGGTAATTCATGAACGTCATGAGGCAGCACCGGTACAGTGGGTGGCTCATAATAAGGTTGGGTGGGTTGTTGTTCAGGAGATGGCTCTTGAGACATACGATAATCCTTTTGCATTGGGTGGCATAGAGCGATTCTAGCACGCTGGCTGTAGGCGCGAAACTCGGGTTGTGTTTCTGGCAAGAGTGATGTTTACTATATTGCTAGAGTTTAGTCTGGTGTTAATACTCTCGCCACCTCGCTTTGTGTGTGGTTTTGCGTATGACAGGCATCCGTACTTTGTTGTGATAGGTGACACTGAGTAAGTTTGGCAGATTCGCCTATAATGGTGGGGAGAGGGGGCCATTGCCCCAATGGGAGTTGTTTATTAAGTATTCTCTCGCAAACGTAACCGCATAGACTAACATAGGGAGTGTCTGGCCATAGAGGGGGTTCCTAAGACACACCAAGAAACCAGACGGTCTTGTCACTCAAGCAACCTCGGTGACAATTGTTTCTATTCCCCCAATTATGGTTGGTTAAGATCTCAAACTTATCTTTTCGTCCGCAGTCATTCAGTGCAGCTGAATGACCAGTCGCTCATACAACGGAGATGACTATGGAGAAAGTAAGCTTCAACGCCCCCGCCCTATACGGCGATCACCATGTAAGTGAAGCTCGCCGTATCCTATTTGAGCTGTCTGGTGTTACCGACGTCTATGCCAGCAGCGCCTTCCACGTCATAGAAGTCACGTACGATCCAGCCAAAATCGATGCCGAAGCCATTCAAGCAAGTCTGGACGAGGCAGGTTACTTGAATGACTTACCCGTACCTGCCGAATCCGGCATTGCGGCGACTGCTGACGGTAAAGGTATATTTTTCCGGCATACCACTGCCTATGAGCAGGCCCAGCAAGTTGTTAGCTTTGCTCAGACTGTTAGTTATTCAGGAAGACCGCTGTGGTATTGTCCCGGGATGGGCGTTATCAAAAGGATTGCAGAGGGAGAATAAATACTGATGGCTAAGGAAAAGCGAAATCCCGAAGAACAGACAATCGATCCCGCAACCCGGCAGATGTTAGAGCTGGCCGATGAACTGGGTATCAGCACTGCTTTCAGCCGGGCCGATGATATGGTGCCGTGCAACATCGGCGGGGCAGGTATGTGCTGCAAGATATGCGGCATGGGCCCGTGCCGGTTGACGAAAGACGGCCAGACTGGAGTCTGCGGCGCGACCATCGATACAATCCAGGCTCGCAACCTAATCCGCGCCATTGCCGCGGGCGCCGCGGCCCACTCCGATCATGGACGTGATATGGCCTTCACGCTTAAGGCAGTAGCCAATGGGGAGGCCGAAGGATATATGATCCGTGATGTCGCCAAGCTGCGCACTTTGGCAGCCGATTATGACATTCCTATCGAAGGGCGTGCTCCGGAAGAGATTGCCAACGATCTGGCCGATCTCTACATCGCACAGTTCGGGCAGCAGCGTGGTATTGTTGTGCCCATTACGCGCGCTCCAGCGAAACGCCAGGAGCGGTGGAAGAAAGTAGGGGTCCTGCCGCGCGGCGTTGATCGCGAGGTAGTTGAGTCACTTCACCGCACCCACATCGGCGATGATCAGGAGGCGACACATATTCTCCACCATGCCATCCGGACGGCCCTGGGTGACGGCTGGGGCGGCAGCCTGATCGCGACCGACATTTCAGATATTCTGTTTGGTACACCCGCCCCGGTTCTTGGGCAGGCCAACCTGGGCGTCTTACGAACGGACATGGTCAATGTGGTCGTTCACGGCCATGAGCCGACGCTCAGCGAGATGATTGTAGCTGCATCGCAGGACCCCGAGATCATCGCCTACGCTGAGGCGGCAGGCGCCAAGGGTGTTAACCTGTCGGGCATCTGCTGCACAGCCAACGAAATCCTGATGCGGCAGGGTATCCCGGCAGCAGGCAATTTCTTGCAGCAAGAGCTGTCGATCCTGACCGGCGCAGTCGAGGCCATGGTCGTGGATGTTCAGTGCATTATGCAAGCTCTGGTAAGAACAGCGGAGCAGTTCCATACCAAGATCATCACCACGTCGCCAAAGGTCAAGATCAAAGATGCTATGCACATTGAATTCGATGAGCATCATGCCCTCACGATTGCGAAAGAAATCCTCAAAGTTGCTATCGATAATTTCAAGAATCGGGGTGAGACTCATATCCCCGATGATAAGACCGATCTCGTTCCCGGCTTCTCACACGAGTACATCAACTACATGCTCGGCGGTTCTTACCGCTCATCCTTCCGCCCGCTGAACGACGCCATCATGACGGGACGCATTCGCGGCGTGGCGGCCATTGTCGGGTGCAATAATCCGCGCTCACAGCACGATTTCCCGCACACCGCCGTTACCGAGGCGCTGCTGAGGCAAGACGTGCTGGTCGTCGAAACCGGATGCAGCGCCATCGCGAGCGCCAAGAAAGGCTACATGCTTGGAGAGGCCGGGCTGGAACACGTCGGGCCAGGCCTGCGCGAGATCTGCGAGACGGTGGGCATCCCGCCGGTGCTGCACATGGGCTCATGCGTCGACAACTCCCGAATACTCACCGTGCTCACGCAGATGGTCGAGGACGGCGGCCTGGGCGACGACATCGACGAGATCCCGGCGGTCGGTCTGGCGCCTGAGTGGATGAGCGAAAAGGCGCTCTCCATCGCAACCTACTGTGTCGCGTCGGGCGCTTATGTCATCATGGGCGGGTCGAACCCTGTTGAAGGCATGGCCGACCGCGTTTCGGACAGCACCATCGTCGAGCAGTACATCAGCGAAGGCTGGGAAGAGCTTTACGGCGGCAAGCTGGAATTCGTCAAGGAAGTCGATGAGATGATCTCGCGCACACTCGATCACATCGATAAGAAACGCGCTGCGCTGGGACTGCCGGAATACGACCCGGCGCGCTTCGGGCGCAGCGGCGACAGCCGCATGATCGAGATTGAAGCCCTGCCGGTAGAAGAACGTCGCGCGGCCCTGTACGGTGAGCCGGGAAAATAGCTGTTAGCTATAAGCCATAAGCCATAAGCTATTAGCCATTAGCCATTAGTCATAAGCTGACTGTTTGCACATAGGAGAATCGTCACTATGTCTCGTTACATCGCCACACGCGCCATTCGCGGCGCGAACGCATTGGTTACTGAAGCGGAGCTGATGCTTGAGAAAGCATTGGCAGAAAAAGGGCCGGACACGCCCGTAGCTTTCCCTAACACTGCATATTATCTTCCGTTGATTTTTGGCATGACCGGCCGGGAGATCGAAACCCTGGGGCAGCTCAAGCCGATACTGGAACAGGCCCGCAGCTTGTTGCATCCTGTGCCGTCCCAACAGCATTGGACGCCTTACCTGGGTGAGACACTCGACAGCGGCATGGCTACCCTGCTGGCCGCCGAGACCATCGAGGCCGTCCGTTTTGTTTACGGTCTACAGCCGGAGCTGATGCCCGGTTTTCAGCTGACAGGTGGAACAGCCTACTCTGAGCTTGGCGGCAATGGGAATGGGGCAGGCGGCCATCTCAACGGCCCCATCGACGACATCCAGCTGCGGTCGTGGGGCATCCAGCTGGTCGATGGGCGTATGCCCGGCTTTGCTGCCATCGTCGGCGCGGCCAAGTCTAACGAGGTGGCTGTCCAGATCGTCCGCGAGCTGCAGCGTCGCAATATCCTGACCTTCCTCTCCGGCAATGTCAACGGCCGGAGCATCATCCACCAACTGGCTGAAGAGGGCGTCGAGCTGGGCTACGATACCTACACCGTGCCATTCGGCACCGACACCATCAGCGCCATCTACGCCCTTGGTTTTGCCACCCGCTCGGCGCTCACCTTCGGCGGCATGAAGGGCGGCCAGGCGCGCGAGATCCTGCTGTACAACAAGGATCGCGTCTTTGCCTTCGTGCTGGCCCTGGGTGAGGTCGATGATCTCAAGTACGCGGCAGCAGCGGGGGCGATCAACTTCGGCTTCCCGGTGATTGCCGACACGGTCATCCCCGAAATCCTGCCCACCGGCATCACCACCTACGAGCACGTGGTCAGCATGCCCTTCAACGAGATCGAGGGCGCCGATGACCTGGAGCGGGCCGAGCTGCTGGTGCAGAAGTGCATCGAGGTGCGCGGCGTCAAGATCAAGCTGGCCGATGTGCCTGTGCCGGTCCCTTACGGGTCGGCCTTCGAGGGCGAAGTGGTACGCAAGGCCGACATGCGCATCGAGTTCGGTGGCAAGTACTCGCAGTGCTTCGAGTATCTGTATATGGTCGATCTCGATGATGTCGTGGACGGCAAGGTCGAGATCGTCGGTCCCGACTTTGAGGACATCGAGCCGCAGGGCAGCATGGATCTGGGGATAGTAGTTGAGGTGGCCGGACGGCAGATGCAGAAAGATTTCGAGCCGGTGCTTGAGCGTCAGATTCATCATTTCACCAATGGGGCATCGGGCATCCAGCACATCGGCCAGCGGGATATCACCTGGATACGCATCTCGAACACCGCTGCCGATAAGGGCTTCGACATGGAGCATATTGGCAAGATCCTGCACGCCCGCTTTCACGCCGACTTTGGCGCCATCGTCGATAAAGTACAGGTGACCCTTTATACCGATCCGCAGCAGCATACAGAATGGCTGGAGAAGGCCCGCGAGGCCTACGATTTCCGCAACCGTCGGTTAGAGGACCTGACCGACGACGCCGTGGAGGAATTCTATTCGTGCACTTTGTGTGTGCCGCCCGGCGAGGACGTCATGCTGGCTGATGGCTCTTTCCTTGCGGCTGAGGAGTTGATCGAGCAGGCGGTTGATTACGGCAAGCGCGATGTGCTGACCTTCGCCACCGATCACCTGATTCACCGCTCGATGGATGAGCTTTTCATCAACCCACCACCCAAAGAGATGGTCCGGATTAACATGAGGAACGGCAATGACCTGACCCTCACCCCCAATCACAAAGTGTTGGTGGACAGTGTCGAAGGGCTGAAGTGGGTGCCTGCCGAGAACCTGTCTCCCGGCGACGCGCTGGTCGATGCCATGCCGTCCCAGATGGAAGAGCCGTCAGGCTCACTATCGATCATCGATTACCTGCCTGACGATTATCGCGTCTCCGACGACGCCTTCTACGCACATCTCAATCAATGGATCGAGGCACGCGGCATGCGCCTGGCCGATGTGGCCTGCTATGCCAACATTCGCTACAACCGCCTCTACTCAGCTCTCTATACAAACTCTGAATGCTCCCATCCTCGTTTGAACCTGGGCGAGATCAAGCGGCTCGCCAAGCTGGTGGGACAAGACTGGGATGCTGTGAAGGAAGATATTCGCGTCTTTCAGTCGAATGCCAGACTAGACCATACGCAGCTCGACGCGGATTTGCTGTACGCGGCGGGTCTCGTGGCTTCGGATGGCTGTGTAAAGTGGCGCGGCGAGGATGGACGCAGCGGTGTGTACGTCCAGTTTACCAACAGCGAGCCTGCCCTGACTGAGCGCTTCGGGGAGATCGTGTCTGACGTCTTTGCCCACTCGCCTAAGCAGCGCGTGGTGGAGCCCAAGGTTTCTCGTTCCGAGACGCTGGTGATCGAGGCCAAGAAAGCTGTTACGGTATCGCTGGTCCATAACACACTCTTTGGTCGTTTGCTAAACGGCCTGGGTATCGGCCTGCGCGAGCGCGCCGAGAAATGGACCGGTTATGCCGTCTCTACCCTGCCTGTCGACCTGGTCGCGGCTTTCCTGCGCGGTCTGTTTGACGGCGATGGGCACGTAACAGGCAGCCGGGCAATCATCACCACCCGGACACGCATCGAGGCGCGGCATATTCACTTATTGCTGAAGCGGTTAGGCATTGTGACCTACATTAGCCCAATCAAGCGTGGCTATCAGGTTGTGACCTGCGCCGACGGCGACGCCATCCGCTTCCGCGAGGTAATCGGCTCCGAGCACCCGGCTAAGTGGGCAAAGCTGGAGGCTGTTGTTCCACGGGAGGATGCCAATCACGTCGTTCGAAACGATGTAGTCTCGCTGGCTTGTGGGCCGCACCTGGCTGCCTTGCTGGAGAACTATGCCATCCAGACCACACGTCTGCCGGTGGATTACAAGTCCATCATGGCGTGGAAGAACGGTGATACTCGTCCCAGCAAGCAGAAGCTGGCAATGGTGCTTGAGGCCATCGCAGACAGCATTCCCACAGATGATCCGAACTACCGCGCTCTGCGTGCCTGGGCTCAAGCCGATGTACGCTTCCAGAAAGTCAAGTCCATCGAGCGCGTACCTTGTAAGACGAAGCGGGTCTATAACTTCAGCGTTCCGGAAACGCACAATTACGTCGTCAACGGTCTGGTCGTTAAGAACTGCCAGTCATTTGCCCCGAACCATGTCTGCATCGTGAGTCCTGAGCGCCTGGGGCTTTGTGGCGCCTATAACTGGCTGGATTGCAAGGCTTCCTTCAGCATCAATGCCACCGGTCCCAACCAGCCCATCAAGCTGAGCGCGGTCATCGACCCGGTCAAGGGATACTGGGAGGGCACCAACGATTACGCCAAAGTCGGCTCACATGGCGTGGTCGAAGAAGTGGCGATGTATTCCATCATGGAAAATCCGATGACTGCGTGCCTTACCCGAGATGCCGAGGTGCTCATTGATGGGAAGACCGTAATTATTGGCGAATGGGTCGATGCTTATAAAGATCGGCAAGGACCATTTGATTCGCATGCTCTGACACTTGACGACGATGGAAAAGTTGTTCCCAGCCAAATACTGGGCGTCCATCATAATCCAGCGCCGCCTCTTCTCGTCGAAGTCGAAACCAAGTCTGGTCAGAAGCTCACACTGACACCCAACCACCCGGTTGCGGTGGATCGGCCCGAGGGTCAAATCTGGTTGAGGGCAGATGAAGTTGAACTGGGCGACAAGGTATATGCGGTCGAGCGCTCCAAGCTGTTGAGCTATTCGATAGTTCATGATGCTATCGGTGCTTCCATTGGAATAGTTGGCGAGCCGTCTGTGCAGTTGGACCGTGATGATTTCCTCGACACCGTCACCCGCGTCGAAATGATCCAGAACAGTGGGCGCTATGAGGAGGTCTACAATCTGAGCCTGCTGGACATCAACAGCTATATCGCCAACGGGCTGTTGGTCAAGAACTGCGGCTGCTTTGAGTGCATCGTCATGCTCATCCCCGAATCCAACGGCGTGATGGTCGTCAGCCGCGAGGATACCAGTATGACCCCGGCGGGCATGACCTTCAGCACGCTGGCGGGCATGGCCGGCGGCGGCCAGCAGACTCCCGGCATGATGGGCGTGGGCAAGTATTACCTGCTCAGCCCCAAGTTCATCTCGGCCGATGGCGGTTTCAAGCGCGTCGTGTGGATGAGCAGCCTATTGAAAGAGACCATGGCTGAGGAGTTCAGGATGGTGGCCGAACGTGAGGGCGACCCCGGACTGCTCGACAGGATCGCCGACGAGCGCAGCGTGACCACCGTCGAGGAACTGCTGGCCTGGATGGAAGCCAACAACCACCCGGCGCTGACCATGGACCCGATATTCTGATTGAATGATTGATGATTGAAAAGCGCAATGGATAAAGAGCCATCAGCTGTGCCTTTTGGTTTGCTGACAGCTGACTTCTATCAAAGGAGAAAAGTCTATGGCCGTAGAGATACCCAAAGATACCTGGACAGGCGAGGTGCACGCGGTAACACTCGGCGCTATCGAGGCCGACGGCGGGACGCGGACAAAGACCGTCACCGTCGGCGGCGAAAAGACGCTGCCATTTATGCATTTTGAGGGCGAGACGCCCAATGCTCCGGTTGTTGCCGTTGAGATCAAGGATCGCCGTCCGGACGATTGGTCGCCGCTGCTTGAAGAAGCCTGGGGCAGTGCGATGGACGACCCGGCGGCCTGGGCCAAGGCCGCCGAGGAAGCCGGCGCCGATCTGATCCAGTTGTCCCTCAGCCTGACCGGCAGTGACGGCAACCCGACGACGCCGCAGGCCGCCGTCGATGCCGTCAAGGCCGTGCTCGGCGCGACCGGCCTCCCGCTGCTGGTCTTTGGCCCGGGCCAGGCCGATCTGGATAACGAACTGCTGGTCCCGGTAGCCGAAGCCACCAAGGGCGAGCGCCTGGTGCTGGGCTTGTGCGAAGACAAGAACTACCGGACCATCGCGGCGACGGCCATGGCCAACGATCATCTTGTCATTGCCCGCACCGCGATGGACGTCAACCTTGCCAAGCAGCTCAACATCCTGATCAGCGATATGGGCCTGCCCCTGGAGCGCATCCTGATGGACCCGACCACCGGTGCGCTGGGCTATGGCATCGAGTACGGTTATTCGGTCATGGAGCGGCTGCGTATGGCTGCCCTCCAGGGTGATGCAATGACCCAGCTCCCGATGATTGTCACCATTGGTATAGAAACGTGGAAAACCAAAGAAGGTAAGGTAGGTGACGGCGTGCCCGAGGCCTGGGGCGACTGGAAAGAGCGAGCGATCAACTGGGAGACTCTTACTGCCGTCACCCTGATCGAGTCGGCGGCGGATATCGTCGTGCTGCGCCATCCTGAGAGCGTCAAACGCGTCAAAGCCGCCGTCACGGATCTAATGACTGTTTAAGAAAGCTGTTAGCTATTAGCCATATGCCATAAGCCATACGCTATGATGAACTGAGGAGTTGTAAACAATGGCTCTATCCGGTATTCAAATCTATAAACTTTTGCCGCAGACAAACTGTAAAGACTGCGGTTTTCCAACATGTTTAGCCTTTGCAATGAAGCTGGCCGCCAAACAGGTCGAGCTTTCGGCCTGCCCGCACGTCAGCGAAGAGGCAAAGGCCCAGCTGGCCGAGTCGGCGGCGCCGCCGGTCCGCCTGATCACGCTCAAGTCGAACGGGCATGAGATCAAGGTGGGCAACGAGGTCGTCCTGTTCCGCCACGAGAAGACCTTCTACAACAAACCCGGGTTGTTCATCCGCGTGCGCGATGACCAGCCGGCCGATGCCGTCAAGGCGGCCGTAGCGGCTGTCGACGCCTATACCGTCGGGTACGTCGGCATGGACCTGGGGCTGGACGGTTTCGCCGTCGAGTCGGTCTCCGGCGATGCGGCCACGTTCGCAGCAGCGATCGGCGCGGTGCGAACTGTCAGCGGTCGGCCTCTTGTGCTCATCAGCAAAGACGCCCAGGTGATGGCGGCCGGGCTCGGCGCCGTCGACGGCGAGCAGCCGCTCATCTACGGCGCTGACGGCGATAACTGGGAAGCCATGGCCGATCTGGCCAAGCAGCACAAGGCGCCGCTGGCCGTCATCGGCAGCTCTCTCGATGAGCTGGCCGAGCTGACCGAGAAGATCAAGGGCAAGGGCATCGAGGATATGGTGCTCGACCCCGGCGGGCGCGACCTCTCCACATCGCTGGTACAGGCCACACAGATCCGCCGCCTGTCAATCAAGAAGAACTTTCGTCCATTGGGCTACCCCATAATCGCCTTTCCATGCGATGCCGGCGACCCGGCCCGCGAGTCGGTGCTGGCGGCGCAGGCTATTGCCAAATATGCCGGGTTTGTCGTCCTGGGCGATTTCTCACCGGAGAAGGTCTACCCGCTTCTGGTGCTGCGGGAGAACATCTACACCGATCCGCAAAAACCGATCCAGGTTCAGCCGGGCCTGTACGAGATCAACGATCCCAAGCCGGAATCGCCGCTGTTGGTGACCACCAACTTCAGCATCACTTATTTCAGCGTCGCTAATGAAGTCGAAGCTACCGGCATACCTACCTGGCTGATGGTTGCCGATGCCGAAGGGATGAGCGTTCTGACGGCCTGGGCAGCCGGCAAGTTCGATGCCGAAAGAATCGCCAAGTCGGTCAAGACTTTCAACGTCGAGGATAAGGTCAGCCAAAAACGGATCGTCTTGCCGGGGCATGTGGCTGTCTTGTCCGGCGAGCTGGAGGAGGAACTGCCGGGCTGGGAGGTCAAAGTCGGCCCGCGCGAGGCCGTCGATCTGCCTGCCTTCATGAAGCAAGTATTATAGCTGATAGCTGAAAGCTATTTTATGGCCGAACATACAGTTACATTCGATATTGCCGATGAGCCGGTTGTCGTCCCTACCGGGACGATGCTGGCCGAGGCCGCACGCCTGGCCGGCATCGACATCATGCAGCCTTGCGGTGGGCAGGGGCGCTGCGGCCGATGTGCTGTCCAGGTCACTTCCGGTTCGGCACGCAGCCGCAGCGCGCAACGCCTATCGCCTGAGGCCATCGAGCAGGGCTTTGTCCTGGCCTGCCAAACGGTTGTCGAGGGCGATCTGACGGTTGTCGTCCCGCCGCAAGAGAAGGTTGAGCGGCGGCTGACGACCGACCGGGTGGCGGCCGAGATCGCCGTCCCGGTCGGATACGACCCGCACAGCGCGCAGACCATCCGGCGCTTCTCGCTGATGCTTTCGCCGCCCGATATGGCCGATCAGACCGATGACTGGAGCCGTCTGGAGACGGCGCTGCGTCAGGAGGCCGATATTCCCCGGCTGCGTGTCTCGCTGCCTCTGCTTCAAAGAGTTGGGGCGATCTTGCGCGAGGGCGAATGGCAGGTAACCGCCGTTCTCGACACGGAAACATGGGACTGTGAAAGGTGTCTTCCTCGCCTGGTCGATCTCATCCCCGGGCGCGTACCTCATACGATGCCGCTGTGGGGAGCAGCCATCGATATCGGCACGACGACGGTCTCCCTGTGGCTGGTCGACCTGATCACCGGCAAGGTCGAGGCGCAGGTTGCCGAATACAACGGCCAGATCGCGCGCGGTGAGGATGTGATCTCACGCATCATCTATGCCGGCAAGAGCGATGACAACAGCCGGGAAATGCGCGAGCTGGTCCTGGGAACGATCAACGAGCTGTTCGAGAAGGCTTGCAAGCGCGTCAAAGCCTCTCCGGCCGAGGTCGCCAAGGTGACCATTTCCGGCAACAGCACCATGATGCATCTGCTGCTGGGCATCCCGGCCGAGAACATTCGCCTTTCACCTTTCGTGACGGCCGTGAACCAGATCCCTACCTTGAGCGCCGGTGAAGTTGGCCTGGACATCAATCCCGAAGCAACCGTCGACTGCCTGCCCGGCGTCGCCAGCTATGTGGGGGCCGATATCAGCGCCGGCGTTCTTTCTTCCGGAACGGATGATACAGATGCCATTACCCTGTTCATCGATGTGGGCACAAACGGCGAGACGGTGCTCGGCTCGCGCGAGTGGCTGGTGACCTGTGCCTGCTCGGCCGGCCCGGCCTTCGAAGGCGCGGGCGTGAGGGACGGCATGCGCGCCACTGTTGGAGCCATCGAGGAAGTGTGGGTCAACGCCAATACCTTCGAGCCGACCTACCGGGTCATCGGTGGCAAGCAGCCGCGCGGCATTTGCGGCAGCGGCCTCATCTCCCTGCTGGGCGAGCTGTTCCTGACCGGCATTATTGACAAAGGCGGCAATTTCAACGTCGATCTGGACACGCCGCGCGTCCGTGAGGGCGAACACGGTGGGGAATACGTCGTCGCCTGGGGAGATGGAACCGAGCACGGGCGCGACATTGCCATCACCCGGGTCGATGTTGACAACCTGCTGCGGGCCAAGGCGGCCATCTATGCCGGTTTCACCGTCCTGGCCGACAGCGTAGGCATCCCCTTCGAGACCATCGAGCAGATGCTGGTCGGCGGTTCATTCGGCAAGTACATCAATATCGAAAAGGCCGTCGATATCGGCCTGCTGCCCGACATGCCCTGGGACCATTTCCAGTTCTTGGGGAACACCTCCATCAAGGGGGCCTATCTGGCACTTCTCGATAAGCGCTCCCGCCGGCGCATCCGTGATATTGCCACCCGCATGACTTACATCGAGCTTTCTGCTGACAATACTTTCTACGATGCTTTTATGTCGGCCCTGTTCTTACCACACACCGATCTTTCTCGCTTCCCCAGCGTGAGCGAGGCTATGACAACCAAAGGATAGAGACAAATGTACATCATCGGTGAAAATATCCAGTTTATGTCGGATAAGGTGAAGGCGGCTCTCAAAGAGCGTGATGCCAGATTCTTCCAAAAGCTTGCCGTGAGCCAGGTTGATGCGGGAGCACAGGCACTAGATATTAACCTGGGGCCTCGCAAGAAAGACGGGGAGGAAGTCTTTCCCTGGATGGTCGGGCTGCTCGAAGAGGTGGTCGATGTATCGCTCAGCTTTGACACCACCAACATTGCAGGCATCGAGGCCGGCCTCAAGAAGGTGACCAAGGCCCAGCCGATCATCAACTCGACTTCTGCCGAGCCTGAGCGGCTGGAGAAAGTCCCGCTGTTGGCAAAACAGTACAACACCCGCCTGATCGCCCTGACCATGGGCAAAAGCGGCATCCCTATCGGCGCCGACGAGCGGGTCAACATCGCCCTCGAGGCGCTCATCCCCCGCATGTTGGAGATCGACTACCCGATGACCGACCTGATCATCGACCCGCTCGTGCTGACCGTCTCCGGCTGCCAGCAGTACTGCCCGGAGCTGATCGAGGCCATCCGCACCCTGCAGGTTGCCTGGGACCCGCCGATTGACATCTCCGTCGGCCTGTCGAACGTCTCGAATGCCGTCCCCAACGATAGACGCGCCCTTATCAATAATACCTACTGTGTCATGCTGATGGCTGTCGGCCTGCAGATGATGATCGCCGATCCGCTCGATAAGAAGCTGAAGGAGGTCGTCCGCACCGTCGAGGAGCGGGATGAGAGCACACCGGCCGGCCGCCTGTATTTGAAGATCCATGACCGCATCGCAGCGATGGAAGAGCCGTCGCCTGAAGATGTCGACATGAGCGATCCGGAGCAGGTCGCCATCTGGAAGACGGTACAAATCCTGCTCGACAAAGTCATCTACACCGACTCCTATTTGCAGGTGTGAACAGGAGGCACGAGGCTTGAGGGATGAGCCATGAGTAAAGAGTGAGATGTGATACGTGAACAGCTTACAGCTCTAGGCTATCAGCTATCAGCCATAGGCTATATGCCATAAGCTACATGCTAGGAGAGTAACACTATGCCCGGTTTTACCCCTGCCTGCC
This sequence comes from Anaerolineae bacterium, assembly GCA_016927375.1. Classification (GTDB taxonomy): domain Bacteria; phylum Chloroflexota; class Anaerolineae; order Aggregatilineales; family UBA3940; genus JAFGMS01. The sequence goes on along the minus strand of JAFGMS010000234.1, from coordinate 1,750 downwards.
GTTGGCAGCCGCCATTTTACCCGTTCAAGCGCGAGCCGTTCGGCCGCCGTTTGATGGCCCGCATCGAGTATGCCATCAAGGGGCCGCTCTTTGGCTGCCGCATGTGCGGCAACTGCTTGCTGCAAGAGACGGCCTTGATTTGCCCGATGGAGTGCCCGAAGGGCATTCGTAACGGGCCCTGCGGCGGATCGACAGAGGAACACTGTTATGTCGATCCGACTCGCCCTTGTGTGTGGTACAAGATCTATGAGAGAGCCTTCCAACACGGCCGCCAGGAGCTGTTGATGGAAGTCCTGCCGCCCCTGGACTGGGACAAGACCGGCACCGAGGCCTGGGGCGACGGGGTTACGCAGCTTAAGAAGATCGGTGACGGAAAGCTCCTGGTTGGTGTCGGCAGGTTTGCCTCCGGCATACTCTCCCGCAGCCCCGTCAAGCGCGCCGAGACCTGGGATTCGCTGTTTGTGCCCATCCGCCAACCGGAGTGGTGGCAGGGCGACTCGGAGTACCATCCCCCTGCTTACGAGGAACCGGTATCTGAGCTGGAGCGCCGCTTGAAGGCCGGGGAGTTCGTGGTGACATCCGAGGTCGCCCCCCCGATGAGCGTTGCCACCGGCAAGCTGACCCGCAATATCGAGATGGTTAAGCCCTATGCGGCTGCCATCAATTTCACCGACAGCCCATCGGCCACGCCCCGCATGTCGAGCCAGGCTTGCAGCTTGATAGCCCTGCAAAATGGAGCCGAGCCGGTGATGCAGATCGCCGCGCGGGACCGCACCCGCGTCGGCTTGCAATCCGAGGTGATCGGCGCCGGCGCGCTGGGCATCCGCAACGTCCTGTGCCTGTCGGGCGACAACATGCGCATGGGGCCCTCCCCGATGGGCCGGCTCGACATCATCGACATCGATTCGATACAGATGCTGTGGATCCTGCGGCGGCTGCGTGACGAAGGGCATTATCTCGATGGGCGCGCGATCAAAAAGACACCCCAGCTGTTCCTGGGCGCGGCGGCTTCTCCCTTTGCCTCCCGCCCCGAGTTCCAGGCCATCCGCGAGCACAAGAAGGTTAATGCCGGGGCACAGTTCTTCCAGACCAACCTGGTCTACGATCCGGATGGGCTCGAAGTCTGGCTCAATGAGCTTGCCAAACGCAATATCCTCGACAAGGTTTACATCTTGATCGGTATCACGCCGCTCAAATCCCTCAAGATGGCCCAGTACATGCACAACGATGTGCCCGGCGTTTCCATCCCTGAGCCGCTGATGAAGCGCATGGAAGCAGCCGGCGATGGGGCTGAAGAGGAGGGCGTGACGATTGCCCTTGAGATCATCGAGGCGGTCAAGGATAAGCAGGGCGTGAGCGGCATTCACCTGATGGCTGTCGGTTGGGAGGAAATCGTCCCCCGCATCGTCACCGAAGCCGGGCTGCTGCCGCCTGACTTCAAGCCCGCGCCGCAGAAGGCCGATGTGCCGGCAGCCGGGTAGTGTTTTTTTCTCGTTCCCACGCAAGGCACGGGAACGAGAAAAAGTTCGGTTGGAACGTGTGCGGACTTGGTCGGAACGCGCGCGGACTTGGTCGAAACGCACGCGGACTTAGTTGGAACGCACGCGGACTTGGTCGAAACGCGCGCGGACTTAGTTGGAACGCGTGCGGACTTGGTCGGAACGCACGCGGACTTAGTTGGAACGCGTGCGGACTTGGTCGGAACGCGTGCGGACTTGGTCGGAACGCGTGCGGACTTGGTCGGAACGCG
>JAFGMS010000233.1 GCA_016927375.1 Anaerolineae bacterium | reverse complement strand
GTTTTGGGATCCGAGCGTTGTTCTATGCAGCAAATCAAGGCGAGAAAACCAGATGGCCTAAGATGGGGCGTATTCAGTCTTTTCCCGGAAAAGGCCCGCTGTATCGATTAACCTCATTATAGGACAGCTGCCGTGCCAGGGGAACAGGTGTTGGGTGCAGTTGCACCAGAGAAGCCATCTCCCATGATTTTGTGCTGGTTAAGTTCATCCGCAACCGATAAACTGTGCAACGGAGAGGGGAAAAATTACTCATGAGCAACAACCATCTTTCGGAGAATGTGTCATCGATGCCCGACCGGCTGGCCTTCCAACTGGCTACCCGCGAAATCGCCCGCTATGCCGATCTCCTCATCGAGGTGATCGAGCCGCTCACCGAGGAGCAGCTGTGGGGCAAGGCCGGCGGCATCCCCAACGCCATTGGCACGCTTGTCAGGCATCTGACCGGGAACCTCAACCACTACTTCGGCGCGGGTGTGCTGGAAAACGGCTATGTCCGGGATCGGGACAGGGAATTCATCGAGGGCGATATCCCCAAGGGGAAGATGCTGTCCGACCTGCGGGCAGCGGTGGAGATCGCCAGGAAGGCGGCGGAGCAGGTGACCGATGAGCAGCTCCAGCGTCGCCCTTATCGCACCCCCAATGGGGAGGAGTACGAATCGCTGGCCTATCATGCCACCCGAAACGCGATGCACTTCGCGCTCCACTACGGCCAGGTTGATTACGCCAAAAACTACCTGGAGTAAGCCAATGTCCTCGTTCCCACGCAGAGCGTGGGGACGCTGTCCTGGTACTCCGCGCCAACACTTTGCGCTGGTATCCAACCGTAACCAGCAACCTTTGTCCCCACAAAGCCCCGTGTGGAAGTCCAAAATCTAACTAAAGCTTAGGAGAGAATCCCTCTTTTGGCAGTTCATATCCCCCTGTGCCCATGTTACCTTTATCGAAACACTCAGCGCCATCCTGCTCTCATGGATGGCGTATGAATTGGAGTAAATATGCAAAGGAGATTGAGCAGTGGGTATCAAAGAACGGATCAAGAAGAAGCCGCGCCGATTCGTGGCTCTCGGTATTTTGGGCGCAATCGCCCTGTTCATCGGTGGGATCATCCTGGCGGAGAGCTTTAAGATGAGCCCAAACGCCAAGGCACAGGTCAAAGATGCCGACGCCATTTATCATGCCGGGAAGTTCGCCGAGGCCGAGGCGGCCTACCAGAAAGCCAACGATCTCGCGCCTGGGACGCCAAAGATTTTGAAGCAGCTTGGGAACATCGCGCTCTGGAACAACCGCGCTGAGGAAGCAGTGCAGTACTATCAGGAAGCCCTGGACGTCACTCCCTGGTATTTCAGCTTCTGGCCTCTGACATCGGAACTCAAGTATCGCCTGGGGCTGGCCTACTACCGCATGGATCGCTTTACGGAGGCCGCCTCGGTCATCCGCGAAGGCGTGGGCCCCGTGGCGGTGGGTCCGCTCAAGGATTTGCAGGCCCTCGGGAAGCAAATGGAGCTCTTCGCCGGCCAAAACCCCTACGAGATCGAGGGGCCGGAAGAGAGCCGGGTGGATTTTGTCATCACCGATCCGCTGCCTGTGGTGGAAGTATCCGTCAACGGGCTTCCGCCCCAGAATTTCATCGTCGATACAGGTGGGGCGGAGATTGTCCTTGATGACGACCTGGCGGCTGAAGCCGGGGCGCAGATCGGCGGGAGCCTGACGGGCTCGTATGCGGGCGGAAAAACGGCATCGACGGGTCTGGGCAGGGTCGATACCATCCGCATCGGCGAGCACACCGTGAGCAACGTGCCGATCCATGTCCTAGACACCGATCATTGGTCCTCTGACTTCGGGATGGAGCTCAAGGGCGTCGTTGGCACGCGCTTCCTGATGCACTTCCTATCCACTATCGATTATCCGAACGGCACTCTGGTGCTGCGGCGGATCAACTCTACCAACATGCAGCGCTTCGAGGAACAAATCACCGCCACAGACGCCGCAGCCATCCCCTTCTGGCTGATCGACCTGCATACCATGGTGGCCTGGGGGACGATCAACGACCTGGAGCCGATGCTCTTCTTCGTGGATACCGGCCTAGCAGGAAAGGCGTTCACTGCCCCGGAAGCCATTCTTCAGCGCGCAGGCATCCCGGTGGAATGGGAGAAGGCTGAAGAAGCTGTTGGCGGTGGGACAGAGACTCACCAGAGTGTGGAAATTCCCATTCGTCGCCTGACATTGGGGAGCGGCGATAACGAAATTGTCCAATCCGATCTACTGGGTTCGGCCATCGAAGGTGGAGTGGGAACCCTGGGAGACAGCAAGGGTTTCCAGATCGACGGCTTGATCTCGCACCAATTCTTCCGCGACCACGCCTTGACCTTTGACTTTACAAACATGCAGCTTGTTGTCCGGTGAGCGAAGCGTTCTGAGTGATGAGTGATGAATATACAGCTAAACATCAGTGTTCAGAGCATAGAGTGAGTGAGCAGTTGTCCGTTTTGCCTGGAAACTGTCAACGTATCTTCTCAATAATCAGGGGTACCACCAGTCAAGAAACCGGGTTTTTTGTCGTCGAACAGGCCATCACGACTGCGAAAGCGGTATCGATACCAGCCATTCTTGCAGGAAGAAAAACCCGGTTTCTCTTGCCGCAAAAGCCCTCCCCCGCTTTTTTGAGAAGATACCTGTCAACTGTAAACTGTGAACTAAAACTCATCACTTATCACTTATCACTTCATTTGCTGTATCATGGTATTCATGAAATCCATCCTGAAACGCTTCTTCACCCTCCGTTGGAAACTGGTCTTTTCCTATGTCGGCGTGACGCTGGTGACGATACTGGCTGTGGAGATCGCAGTCGTCCTGCTTATGATGGGGTTTGGGGAAGAGATCGTCCAGTTTTGGGAAAGCCAATCTGCACTCATGAGCGCCAGAGAGCTGGCACAGCTGTTAGTTGAACCCCTGGAACACCAGGATGACGACCAGCTGGAGCAGGTCATCAACCAATCGCTGGGATTGATTTTGACGTTCACCGTCAATACTGGGACGAATGCTGAGGGCGATGGGCAGATATGGAATAGCCAGGCTCGTGTTGTCGTCGATGCAGCAGGGTTGGTCGTAACCAGCAATCAGCCGCGGAATTATCCGAACGGCAGCCAATTCCACGAGACAGAGCTGCCCCTGGCAGAAGCTCTGGTGGAGGAAGCCAGGGCTTCTAAACAGTCTATCTACCGGCATTTTGGAGAGGTTGATGTACATATCGTGACTGTGCCCATCATCGACGCTTCAGGAGAGCTGTTGGGGATCCTCTATTATCAGCAAAACAGTCTTTACCTTACCGGTTTAGAGCCCGGCTCTCTGGCCACGTCGTTATCGATCGCCACGTTGGCGCTGCTGCCATGTATCATTCCCCTCGGACTTGTTTTTGGTTTCGTGACCGCCACGGGTTTCACCCGCCGGTTGCGCCGATTGACCCAAGCCAGCACAGTCCTGGCAAGCGGCGATTTGAGCCAACGTGTGCATGACATGTCCGGGGATGAGATCGGCCAGCTGACAAGGCAGTTCAATCAGATGGCTGAGCAGCTGGAAGCAGATACAACCCAGCTGCATGAACTTATCGAGAAGAATGCCCGGCTGGCTCAGCAGGCCCAGCGCCTGGCGGCGTTGGAGGAGCGCCATCGGCTGGCGCGCGACCTGCACGATGGCATCAAGCAGAACCTGTTTGGCGTGAACCTGGCAGCCTCCGCCGCACTCAATCTGCTCGAGGCTGATCTGGAAGCCGCCCGAACAAAGATACAAGAGGCCAAGGATCACAACCGCCAGGCCCAGGCCGAGATGCAGGCCCTGTTGGATGAACTGCGCCCGGTGGGTCTCGATGAACGTGGGTTGGCCGCCGCGCTGACGGACTACCTGGATACCTTTGAGCAGCGACAGGGCATCGAGGTGGATTGGCAGACTGTGCCCGATGTGCTGCTGCCACCTACACATGAGCAGGCGCTGTTCCGGGTAACACAGGAGGCGCTAACCAACATTGCCCGCCACGCGCAGGCGACTCATGTTACCGTCGAGCTTGGCGCTACGGCTGAGACTGTCACGCTGCGCATTGTCGACAACGGACGAGGCTTTGATCCATCCACCATTGAGCCTGGAACTACGATGGGGTTGCTGGGAATGCGCGAGCGGGTGACTGAATTGGGTGGGGCTCTCATCATCGATTCCACACCCGGTGTGGGCACACAATTGACAGCCAGCCTGCCACGGCCGGCAGACGAAAGCTGAGGTAAACAGCGTGACAGATCCCATTCGTGTTCTTATCGCCGAAGACCACCCTGTTGTGAGGAAAGGGTTGCGAGGTTTCCTCGGTACCTATCCGGATATCGAGGTCGTCGCCGAAGCCGAGGACGGCGCCCAGGCGGTGGCGCTGGTACGCGAGCATGTGCCGGATGTCGTCCTGATGGACTTGCTTATGCCGAAGATGGACGGCGTCACGGCCATCGACCAGATCATGTCTTTCAGCCCGGCCTCGCATATCATCGTGTTAACCAGCTACACAGAGGATGAATATCTCTTTCCAGCCATGCAAGCCGGCGCACGTGGATACCTTCTGAAGGACATCGAGCCGGAGGATTTGGTGAGTGCCATCCGGGCCGCCGCGCATGGACAGACCACGCTTCACCCGAGTGTTGCCTCGCGGCTTGTACAGGGAGCAGATCATAACGACGATGACGCGCTGACCGATCTGAGCGAGCGGGAGCTTGAAGTGCTGCATCTGATCGCCCAGGGAATGAGCAACAAAGAGATTGCCGAGACGCTCACAATAGCTGAAGGCACGGTCAAAAGCCACGTGAGCAACATCCTATCCAAATTGCACCTGGCCCACCGTACACAGGCCGCGCTGTATGCTCTCAGGCGCAAGTTGGTTTCTCTTGACGAGCCCACTCTCCCAGATGATCGCCTAGATGCATAGGTCAGGGTATGATCGACAACCATGTGTAAGCCAGGGAGAAAAAAAGGAGCTATGACAATGAACGCCCCAAAGGAAAATGCCTCGACGATACCTGAACGGCTGGCCTTTCAACTTGCAATAAAGGAAATCGCCCGCTATGCCGATCTCTTCATCGAGGTGATCGAGCCGCTCACCGAGGAGCAGCTGTGGGGCAAGATCGATGGCATACCGAATGCCATCGGCACGCTTGTCAGGCATCTGACCGGGAACCTCAATCACTACTTTGGCGCGGGTGTGCTGGAAAACGGCTATGTCCGGGATCGGGACAGGGAATTCATCGAGGGCGATATCCCCAAAGGCAAGATGGGGTTATTTGTACAAACCGCAAAAAAGGTCGGTTTCAGGCAGTCTTGTGCTCAGATCGCAGTGCTGGTAGTTTGATTTTTCGAAGT
>JAFGMS010000232.1 GCA_016927375.1 Anaerolineae bacterium | reverse complement strand
GGATTGTTGCCCTGCAAAGTCACAAATCGTACCCTACAATTAAGCCATCGCTCAAAATGAAAGTTTATGACCGTGCTGAGTATAGCTTTGTGCGTCGGTCTGACATTTGGTGGCTGCTACTTGGCCTGGTTTCAGCCGGATCTCTTGAGGAAAATCGCTCGTTCTACCGTTTTCTGTAGCTCATGCTTCTAGAGAGAGTTTTGTCATTGTGATACGATGAAAGTGATCCACGAATTCCGCTAATTACTCTAATTCTTTTAATTTGTGAGATTGGTGAAATTCGTGGATCAAAGGAATCCACACAATCCGTTAGAATAAGGAAAATCGAAATCAAGATCATCAGTGTGTCTCCGTTGATAACCTCAAAAGCGGAACGTATCAAACAGACAGAATCAGCACTCTGGCTATCAGCGAGACGCTTGACAACAACAGTGGGATCGTTGGCTTTCATTGTTGTGGGGGCTCTGTTGTTTTATCAACTGGTTATTAAGTAGTGGCAGTCTCCCTTCCTCAAGGTTGACATCACTGAAACCTCCGGGACAGTTGATATGTTTTAATTCGTGATTTTCGTGAAATTCGTGGATCAAAAAAACGCATGGCAAAGACGGTCACAATAGTAGTTGACGACATCGAATACGAAGTCCCCGCCGGGATGAACCTGGTGGATGTCTGTAAGCAGTATGCGGGTGTCGACATCCCTGTATTTTGTTACCACCCCAAGCTGGGGCATGACGGCAACTGCCGCATGTGCCTGGTCGAGCTGGCTACGCCACGCAAGAACCCGCACACCGGCGAGATGGAGCTGGCCTGGTTCCCGACGTTGCAGACGGCCTGCACGCAGAAGACCAGCGAGGGAATGACGGTGCGCACCAAATCGCAGAAGGTGATCGATGGGCGGCGGGAGATACTCGAGTTTTTGCTCTCCAGCCACCCCCTCGACTGCCCGATCTGCGACAAGGGCGGCGAGTGCCCGCTGCAAGAGCTGACGCTGCGCCACGGCCCCGGCACCAGCCGCATGTACTGGGAAGAGAAGATGCACCTCGGCAAGCATGTCCCGCTGGGGGAGCTTATCTACCTGGACCAGGAACGCTGCATTCTATGCGCGCGCTGCATTCGCTTCCAGGACAACATCGCCGACGACCCCGTGCTGGCTTTCGATCAGCGCGGCCGGCACCAGCAAATCATCACCGCAAGCTCGCCGGGCTTTAACAGCATCTTCTCGGGTGACACCACCGATATCTGCCCGGTCGGGGCGCTGACGAGCGCCGATTTCCGCTTCAACGCCCGCCCGTGGGAAATGGTCCAGGTAGCGACCATCTGCTCGCACTGCCCGGTGGGTTGCAATATGAGCTTCGATACCCGCACCGACCGCGAGGCGGGCGGCCGCACGACCATCAAGCGCATCATGCCGCGCCAGAACGAGCGCGTCAACGAGATCTGGATCTGTGATAAGGGCCGCTTTGCCCACCACCACATGGAGCACCCCGAGAGGCTGACCAAACCGCTCATTCGCAGAAACGGCAGGCTGGTCGAGGCCGGCTGGGAGGAGGCCCTGAGGGAAGTCACCGCGCAGCTCCAGCACGCCGGGGAGAATGTGGCGGCCATCGCCGGCGGGCGGCTCCCTAACGAGGACCTGTTCGCCCTGCAAAAGCTGATCCGCGCCCAGGGCAGCCATCATATCGATGCCTACCCGCCGGTGCGCGGCGGCGAGTTTACCGCTTCGGTGGGTGTGGGGGTTGGTACCAATCTGGCCGATATGGGCTCGGGCGATGCCATCGTGGTTATCGCCGGCGACCTGCACGAGGAAGCGCCGCTGTGGTGGCTGCGGGTCAAGGCGGCTGCTGAGCGAGGCGCGATGCTGATCACCATCGGCGGCCGTGAGACGCGGCTGGATAAATTCGCAACACACAGTCTGCGCTATGATTACACCGAGGAGGTCGCTACGCTGAACGCCTTGCTGGGCTGCATGAAGCTGACCGGCTTGCCCAGGTCCGTCGATGGGCTGAAGGAAGCCGTCAAGGGTGCCAGAGCTTTCAAACCTGACAAGGCGATCAAGGACGCAGCAGAGGCACTGGCCGGAGCCAACAATGTCATCGCCCTGGTCGGGCATGAGGGGCTCGATGGGCAGGGCAGCCACAATCTGGCCCAGGCTGTGGCCAACCTGCTGATGGCCACCGGCCACTTCGGGCGCCCTAACAATGGATTGATCGTGGTCTGGCCAACAGCCAACGGCCAGGGGGCATCGGATATAGGCGTCAGGCCGGATTATAGACCCGGCTACCAGCGCATTCCCGTTCCCGGTATGGGCTACACCGATATTCTGGCCGCGCTGGCAGACAATACCCTGCGCGCCCTGTACGTCGTTGGCGCCGACCCTCTCTTCGACGATCCGGCCGCCGAGCAGGCTCTGCGCAGCACGTTAGGTACCATTATTGTGCAGGATATGTTTCTCACTGCCACTGCCGAGGTCGCCGACGTGGTGCTCCCATCACAGAGCGCTGCCGAGCGGGAGGGCACTTATACCAGCGGCGAGAGGCGCGTCCAGCGCTTCTACCCGGCCATCGAGCCATGTGGGCAGAGCCAGCCCGACTGGCTGATCATACAGACGATCGGCAAGAGGCTGGGACATGGGAACCCATCACCTTCAGCCGCGGCTGTCCTGTTGGAAATCGCCAAGACCGTGCCGCAGTATGCCGGAATTACCTATCAGACGCTGGCCGAGGTCGAGCCCCAGATACCCGACGTGGGCGGCGAGGATCTCTACTACGGTGGGACGGCCTTCCGGAACCGTCACGGGCTGGGTGTACAATGGCCGGCGGCCGCCGAGAGCGGCGGAGCGCTTTCGGCTCACCCCGTCGAGGCTGCTGAGAGCATCGAGCCGGAGGAAGATATGCTGCTGGTGGTGCCCATCACGCTGCTCTACGACGCCGAGCCGGTCTTCCACAAGACCTCCTTGCTCCACGGGCGGGTGCCCGGCCCTGACATCTTGATGCACCCGGAAGACGCCCGCTACCTGGACATCGCAGACGGTGACGTAGTCAGATTGAGCATTGATGGGAAAGACATCACCGTGGTGGTACGCTTCGATGAGCAGGCGCCGGAGGGCGCAGCGCTCCTTCCACGCCGCATGCAGGTGCAAGGCGCTCCGATGGCCGCAACGTTCGCTACGTTAGTACGTTGGGACGTTGAAGCGTTGGAACGTTAAAATGCTGGTAGGTTCGCGCATCTCCCTGTGGCAATGCCAGGCAGGAAAGCCTTGCCTTTGCCTGTAAACTGTGAACTGTAAACTGTAGTAAAGTGAGCTTTCATGATTGATTTCCTGACCCTGACCATCGAGGCCGCCATCAAAGCGGCGCTGATGATCCTGTCTTTGCTGACCGGCTTCGCCTATACCACGCTGTTGGAGCGGCGCTTCATCGCCCGCATCCAGCAGCGCGTCGGCCCCAACCGGGCCGGCCCATGGGGGTTGCTCCAGCCCGCGGCCGACGGCATCAAGGTAATCTTCAAGGAAGACATCATCCCAAATGGTGCTGATAAGGTGATCTTCACCCTGGCCCCGGCGCTCACGGCCATCCCGGCGCTGATCATTCTGGCAGTGGTCCCACTGGGCGGTGATGTTAACGTGTTCGGCTACCGGACATCGCTGGCGCTCACCAGCACCAATGTGGGAGTTTTGTATATTCTGGCCGTCACCTCGATCTCGGTCTACGGCATCACGTTGGCCGGATGGTCATCGGCCAACAAATACGCCATGCTCGGCGGGCTGCGCTCGACGGCGCAGATGATCAGCTATGAGCTCGCCATGGGCCTATCGATTTTAGCGCCGGTCATGGTGGTCGGCTCAATGAGCCTGGCGGACATCATCGACGCCCAAAAGAATGTGTGGCTGGTCGTCTATCAGCCCATCGCCGGGCTCATTTTCATCATCACCATGTACGCCGAGACCAACCGCGCGCCCTTCGACCTGCCGGAAGCTGAGCAGGAGCTGACGGCCGGCTTCCACACCGAATACAGCGGCATGAAGTTCGCTGCCTTCTACATGGCTGAGTACATGAAGATGATCGGCGTGAGTGTCATTGCCGCAACGTTGTTCTTTGGGGGGTATCGACTGTTCGGGCTGGAGAACCTGCTCGGCGGCTGGATGGGACCGGTCATTTTGATCGGCAAGGTGATGCTTTCGCTGCTGCTGTTCGTCTGGATCCGGGCAACGCTGCCGCGTTTTCGATATGATCGGTTAATGGACTTTGGGTGGAAGGTACTGCTGCCTATCGCGTTGGCCAATGCGGCGATCACCGCCGTGCTGGTCGTGCTCGATCCGTGGTGGTACCGGCTCATCTGATTGACGATTGAAAAGACAGGGGTGAGGGATAAGGGGTAAGTGACGTAAGCTGAGCCCTATCCCCTGCTGTCCTTTGGACTATAATGACTATCAGCTAAAGAATGGTGGATGGAATGATGCTATGGCTGAACCAATTACATTAACCCTTCCTGACGATATCTCGGACTGGGCACGACAGATTGCAGAGACTACTTCTCGTTCTGTTGAGCAAGTCGTGATCGAGCATTTGAAGAACCTATCGGTGCCATTGCCGGAACTGCCGCCTGACGAACAGGCCGAGTTGGATGCCTTGCATCAATTATCTGATGATGCGCTGTGGACAATTGCTCGCGAACAAGTGCCGGATGAGGCTCAAACTCGTGCACAGCAATTGATGGAGAAGAACTCCCGCGGCGAAATTGCTGATATGGAAGCTGCCGAATTAGCGGAGCTTGTCCGGCGCGCCGATCGCGTCATGCTGCGAAAAGCGGAAGCCGCTGCTATTCTCCAAAAGCGCGGGTATGCCTTCTCTCAAGAAGACTTCCGACCTCAGTATGGATAATCTCTCGTGGCAGCAGATAAGGCAGCATGTCTACAAGCGAGCAGCCGGTTGCTGTGAATATTGCCGGACATGTGAAGTGAATACCAGGCAGACGATGCAAGTTGACCACATTGATCCGCAGGCCGGCGATGCCCTGGATAATCTGTGCCTATCCTGTTGGAATTGCAACAACCATAAACGACAAGCGGTGCTAGTTTCTGATCCGGAAACCGGCGAAGAAGTCCCCCTCTTCAACCCACGAACACAAATGTGGTCGGAGCATTTCGAGTGGGTTGGCAATGCTACTTACATACATGGGCTAACGCCGACGGGCCGCGCAACGGTGTCTCGGCTAAAGATGAACCGCCCCGCGATTGTCGTAGCACGCAGCCGGTGGGTAGAGGGCGGATATCATCCACCGGAGTATTGACGATTGCAGGACAGGGATGAGGCATGAGACCGGTGGCATGAGGAATAAACGACGAAAGCCGCGAGCTGTCAACTGTGAACTATCAGTTCTGAAGGGGTGATGTATTAGCATGTTCAAAGCGGGATTTGCCATTTTGCAGGGGCTGGCGACGACCATCAAGCACGTTTTCGAGCGGCCGGTGACCGTCGAGTACCCTGAGAAGCGAAAAGAATTCTCCGAGCGTTTCAAAGGCCGGCACGAGCTGAAACGCTACGACAATGGGCTGGAAAAGTGCATCGGCTGCTCGCTGTGCTCAGCCGCCTGCCCGGCCGATGCCATCTGGGTTGAGGCAGCCGAGAACACCGACAAGGAGCGCTACTCGCCGGGCGAGCGCTATGCCAAGACCTACGAGATCAACATGCTGCGCTGCATCTTTTGCGGCTACTGCGAGGATGCCTGCCCGACCGAGGCCATCGTGCTGGAGAAGCACATCGAGCTTTCATATTACGACCGGGAGAGTGCTATCTTTACCAAAGAGATGCTGCTTGTCCCGCCACCGCCTGGGGTTTGGGGCACGCCTAAGTCAGTTACGCCGCACAGCTTCGACCGCGCCATCCCGGTGATGGAAAATCCGGAATAGAGTTTACAGTTCACAGTCTACAATTTACAGCTTATTGGTAATTGGTGATTGTCGCACATAGCCGACGGTTTACAGCTATAGGCCATACGCTATACGCCATAAGCTACATGCTGTTGGAGGCCTGACACATGATCGGTTACATCTTGTTTGGGCTGGTAGCCCTGGTTGCCATCGTCTCAGCCGTTGGGATGCTGCTCAGCACTAATGCGATCCATGCGGCCTTGTTCCTGGTGATCAACCTCATCTGCATCGCGCTCTTTTACCTGGGTCTGAACGCGCCTTTCCTGGCCATGGTGCAGATCACCGTCTATGCCGGCGCTATCATGGTGCTGTTCCTGTTCGTGATCATGCTGTTAGGGGCCGAGCAAGTCACGCTGAAGTCGCAGCTCAAGTGGCAGGCTCCGCTGGCAATCGTCCTGGCTGTCGTGATGATTGCCGCTACCTTTCTGCTCTTCTTCAACGTTCAGGCCAGTGGCGGCTTGAGCCCGCTGGCGCCGATCAGCGAAGACCCTCGGCAAACCGAGACCTTCGGCAGCCCATACGCGGTAGGCGAGGTCCTTTTCGGAGCGTACCTCTTGCCCTTCGAGATGACCGGCGTCCTCCTGCTCGTTGCCATGATAGGCGCAATCATCCTGACCAGGAATGAGGCCGGAGGGATGAGGGATGAGCAACGAGCAGCGAGTAATGAGTAACGGGCAGTAAGCAGAGAGCAACGAGCAACGAGTAATGTGTTTATGGCAATGGGTGCTGGGTTTATGGCTTACAGCTTATGACCATAAGCCATAGAGTGAGCGCAGCGAACAGGCTATATGCCATATGCTATCAGCCATAAGACAGAGGAGCAGTTTTTATGCTAGACCAGGCGAATTTCCTTGTTCCGCCCATTTACTATGTCGCGTTGAGCGGCATCCTGTTTATCTTGGGCATGGTTGGCGTCTTGCTGCGACGCAACGCCATCCTGATCTTTATGTCGGTCGAGCTGATGCTCAACTCGGCCAACCTGGCCTTTGTGGCTTTTGCTCGCTCATTTCTCGACGTTAATGGGCAGGTCTTTGTCTTCTTCGTGATGACAGTTGCTGCAGTCGAGGTGGCCGTCGGGCTGGCATTGATCGTCGCCATCTTCAGGACCAGGCGCAGCATCGACATCGATGAGCTTCACTCGATGGAGGGATGATAACAGAAATGCTACGAAGGATACTGAAAAAGAAGAAAGCCCCACAGAATAGTGGGGATGATGCTGCAGAGTTTAGGAAAGCTATGCTCATAGCCGTCAACAGGCAGCTCAAGAATAAAGCTTTTCCAGAGGTGCGAGAAACGCTAGAGCGTCTTATGGCAGCCGGTCATTCCCGTCAGGAAGCTATAGAACTGATCGCCGATGCCTTCACACAACAGGTGCTGGTATTCGCATTTCCCACAAAGCAAATGCATGTGAGCCAATTCTCTTCTACATACAAGGCCTTGCTCGATGAATTGAAGTAGCGGCGGCTAACAGGATTCCCTTAATGAACAGTCTTTTCTCACTCATCCCGCTCGTCGTCTTCTTCCCGCTTTTAGGCATGTTGATCAACATCTTCTTCGGGCGGATGTTGATGGCCGATGAGAACAGCAAGGCACCCGGCGTGATCGCCTCCCTGATGGCTGGGTTGTCGTTCGTGATTGCCGTGTTGATGTTCGTCGCTCTGCTGGGAGAGCCGGAGGGTGTCGAAGTTCCCTTCATGACCTGGTTCTCGATCTCGGCAGGCAGCCGCACATTGAGCATCCCCTGGACGTTCAAGGTCGATACACTCTCCTCGGTGATGATGTTGGTTGTCACCGGCGTCGGCACACTGATCCACATCTATGCCATTGGCTATATGCATGGGGATATCGATGAACAGGCTTCTAAGCGCGGCCTTTCCTCTGACGAGGCCTTCGACCTCAAGCGGCGGCGCTTCCCGCGCTTCTTTGCTTACTTCAACCTGTTTCTGGCATCGATGCTGATCCTGGTCACCGGCAGCAACTACCTGGTGATGTTCGTTGGCTGGGAGCTGGTTGGGCTGTGCTCATACCTGCTGATCGGTTTCTGGTTCGATGATCCGATTGTGGGTATTTATAACTCCATGGCAGGCCGGAAGGCCTTCGTCGTCAATCGCATCGGCGATTTCGGCATGGTGATGGCCCTCATGCTGATCTTCTGGACATTCGGCACGCTTCAGTTCGATGATGTCTTCGCTCGTGCCGAGTGCATGCGGACCGCATCCCAATTCGAGTGCCTGGCAGTCGATGCCGCGCAGATGGTGGAAACCTCACCTAACTTTAGCCTAATGTTTGGCTTTGGTTTGCTCCAACCTATCTCCTTTGGTGCCATCACGCTGTCGTTCCAGACGGTCATGATTGCCATCACCCTGCTCTTGTTGCTGGGCGCGACCGGCAAGAGCGCGCAAATCCCATTATTCGTCTGGCTGCCCGATGCCATGGCCGGGCCGATGCCGGTCAGCGCGCTCATTCATGCCGCCACGATGGTCACGGCGGGCATCTACATGATCACGCGCAGCAATGTGCTGTATGCCATGGCACCCTTCAGCGCCGACACCGTAGCGATCATCGGGGCTGCAACAGCACTGGTGGCGGCGACCATCGCCGTGGCCCAGTTCGACATCAAGCGCGTGCTGGCCTATTCGACCATCAGCCAGCTGGGCTTCATGATTGCCGCCGTTGGGCTGGGTGGCTACGTGGCCGGTATCTTCCACCTGGCGACCCACGCTTTCTTCAAGGCACTGCTGTTCCTGTCAGCGGGTTCGGTCATTCACGGCATCGAGCACGGGCATCATGCCACGGCTCACAAAGGGCACGGTGATCACGCCTTCGACCCGCAGGACATGCGCAACATGGGCGGCCTGCGCAAGCACATGCCCACCACGATTGTGGTCTACATCGTTGGCGCTTTGGCGCTGGCGGGCATCCCGCCGCTGGCCGGTTTTTGGAGCAAGGATGAGATCCTGCTCGATGCCAGCAAGCACGATCCGCTGATCTACATCCTACTAACCATTGCCGCCTTCTTCACCGCCTTTTATATGGGGCGCCAGGTGTGGATGGTGTTCTTCGGTCAACCGCGCACCGAGGCCGCCGCCCATGCGCACGAAAGCCCTCCGGTGATGACCACGCCGCTGATCATCCTGGCGGTGCTGGCGAGCATCGGCGGGCTGATGAACCTGCCATTTGGCAGGTTGCACTTCCTGGCCGAGTGGCTGCGCGAGAGCGTCGCTTACGCCCACGTGCCTGCCGCCGGTGAAGGCTTCTCGATAACCGTGGCGGTCATCTCGACCGTCCTGGCGTTGGCGGCTATCGCCCTGAGCTACATCATCTATGGCACGAAACCACTCCAGGAAGGGCAGGCCGACCCCTTGCGCGTCGCCGGCCCGTTATTTACCTTTCTTAACCGCAAGTGGTACTGGGACGAGGCTTACGAAGCGGTCTTCATCCGCCCCTTCAAATGCCTGGCCAATTGGCTGGCCTTCACCATTGACTGGCGCTTCTGGCATGACTTCGTGCACGACAGCGTCATCATCCAGTTCTTTGATGGGTGGGCCGCCATCCTGAGCCGGCCGGTCGATATGGGTATCGTCGATGGCGCTGTCAACGGGATTGGCAGACTGGTGGCTGGGGCGTCAAGCCGCCTTCGACGCACACAGACCGGCTATGTCCGCAACTACGCGCTGGCCGTTGCTCTCGGCGTCGTTGCCATTGTGGCTTATTTACTGATACGGTTCTTTGCAAACTGAGTGATCAGTTCTCAGTGCATCCAGCCTTTAGTGCTGGTTACGGATGTGTATCCGTAACCCATATTTGCCGGATTTCAATCCGGCGGGCACCCAAGACGCGAAGGCGTCAGGTAATCAGATTGAGCAATGCAAGGCTTGCAGATTAAAATCTGCTCAGTACCGGTTACGGATGAATATCCGTAACCAGCAGTAAGTTTACAGTCAGACATCGAAGGTCGCAGTTCGCAAGTCGAAAACAGAGGGCTATAAGCCATAGGCTAAAAGCTGACAGCTGAATGCTGATTGCTAAGGAACAACGAATGTCAGAATTCCCAATTTTCCTCACGCTGATTTTGGCCCTGCCGCTGGCCGGTGCCGTTTTGGTGCTTCTCACGCCGCGCAGGTATGAGGCTTTCATCAAGTGGATCTCGGTCCTGCTTTCAACCGCCACCTTCGTGATATCGCTCTTCCTGCTGGCAAGACCCTTTGCCACCAGTGGAGCCTATCAGTGGCTTGGCAAGGTCGATTGGATACCCACTGCCCACATCAGCTACGCCCTGGGCGTCGATGGGATCAGCATCTGGCTGGTGCTCCTGACCACCCTGCTCAGCCCCATCGCCATCCTGTCATCGTGGACGTCCATCACCGAGCGGGTCAAAGAGTATTATGCCTTCATGCTGCTCTTAGAGACGGGCATGGTCGGGGTGTTCGTGGCCCTCGACCTGTTCCTGTTCTATATCTTCTGGGAATTCACACTGGTGCCCATGTACTTCCTCATTGGCATCTGGGGCGGGCCGCGCCGCGTCTACGCTGCCATCAAGTTCTTTCTGTACACCATGGCGGGATCGATCCTGATGCTGCTGGCCATCCTGTGGCTGGGTATCTGGAGCGGGACGTTCTACCTGCCGGACCTCATCGCCAAGGGTGTACCAACTGGGGCTCTTCAGATCTGGCTGTTCCTGGCTTTCGCCATTGCCTTCGCCATCAAGGTGCCGGTCTGGCCGCTGCACTCGTGGCTGCCCGATGCCCACGTCGAGGCCCCGACGGCCGGCTCGGTCATCCTGGCGGGTGTCCTGCTCAAGATGGGAACTTACGGGTTCGTGCGCTTCAACCTGCCGCTCTTCCCGGAGGCTTCACGTACCTTTGCGCCCTGGATCGCAACGCTGGCGGTGATTGGGATCATCTACGGCGCCTGGGTCAGCTACGCCCAGACCGATGTCAAGAAGCTGGTTGCCTACTCGTCGGTCAGCCACCTGGGCTTTGTGATGTTGGGTATCTTCTCTTTGAGCCCTATCGGCCTCTCCGGCGCCATCCTGCAGATGGTCAACCACGGCCTCTCGACCGGGGCGCTGTTCTTGCTGGTCGGGATGATCTACGAGCGCCGCCACACCCGCGACCTGGATGCCTTCGGCGGGCTCAGCAAGGCCATGCCGGTCTTCTACGCCTTTTCGCTGGTCGTCACGCTGTCATCGATGGGCCTGCCAACGCTCAACGGGTTTGTCGGCGAGTTCACCATCCTGCTGGGCGCGTTTAACTCCAAGGCGCTGGGCACGTTCTGGTTCGCCGCCCTGGCGGCCCTGGGCATCATCCTGACCGCCATCTACCTCCTTTGGATGTTCCAGAAGGTCTACCTCGGCCCGCTGGACAAGGAGGAGAACCAACAACTTACCGACCTCAACTTCCGCGAGATCCTCATACTCGTCCCCATCGTCATCCTGATCTTCTGGATCGGCCTCTACGCCAAACCCTTCTTCGATGTCATGGGCCCGGCGGTGCAGTCGCTGATTGGGTAATTGGTTGATTGACGATTGAACGGCGGTGATAGGCGAGTGCGAGGACGAAACCAATGCAAGCAGATGCGACTGTGAGGACATATCTCGAATTGCTTGGCATCTCCAACTATGTTCCAGATGCGCCAACCACATATCTTAAGGAAACACATCTTCAAGAATTATGGTGTGCATTTCAAGCATTTGCCCGTATTCCTCTTGAGTGTCATTCTCAGCACTTTTGCTTTGAATACTACTTCGGTGGCGTAGAACAAGAGCAGTTATCTATTGCATTCCGGCGCAACTTCTATGTTCCCATCGAAGATAACCCTGAAAACCTCATCCCACTCGGGTTCGAAGTAGCTGCGGATTATCTCATTCCCAGACCCATGGATTATGCTCGCATATTCTTCGTCACCGAAGTAGAAACTGATTTGGATGAGGCGGTTCAGAAGTACTGTAACGAGGTTGAGAGCCATCGTCTTTCGTGGGGGCCTTGAGCCGTCAACAGCATATGTATTTCAATGAATTGCGCTGGTGACGGATATCCATCCGTCACCCGTACTTGCCGGATTTTAATCTGGCGACGCGCCAAAGACACACGTGCCTCGATTGAACCCGGCAGATTGAAATCTGCGAAATATCGGTTACGGATATCCATCCGTCACCAGCGCCAAGTGCCGATCAACAGGTAGGAAGCATTGATTAACACGTAGGAAGCATTGATCAACATGAAGCAATAGAAAACCAGGCTTCTGGCTGACTCTGCGTAGGCGCAAAGAGAGAAAGGGAGATAGAAGGGACTAAACCGTGAAGTTTCCACCCTACCACCCCTTTCGATCACCCGAAGCAAGAGAACAGTATCTGGCATTGTATGATAGGCGGGCAGAGCAGCGGCCGGTTGCTTCGGGACACTCTATGCTCCCTGGGCCATCCTTACGTGGAGAGTAGGAACGAGAGACTTCTGTTTGGTCGAAGCAGACCCAAAGCGATTTGAAGCAGCCACTGAAGGAGTAGTAGCAATCACTGAAGGACATGAAGCAATCATTGCAGGAGTGGTAGCAACCGCTGTGGGAGTTGAAGCAATCATTGCAGGACATGAAGCAATCATTGCAAGACATGAAGCAGCCACTGAAGGAGCGGTAGCAACCACTGCAGGACATGAAGCAAACATTGAAAGAGTGGTAGGAAGCGTTGCAGGACGGGTAGGAACCGCTGCGGGAGTGGTAGGAAGTGTCGACGGACAGGTGTAGAAAACGTTGCGGGGGTGGTAGGAAACTCCGAAAGAGCGGTAGGAAGCGCTGAAGGGTATGCAGTAGCGCGTACAATTAGAGCGTAGATCGATTTGAGGAATGGGGCTCGGCTGGTAGTTGTGCCCACGATGAGTCTTGGATGCCAACCTGGCCTACAATTAGGTGGAGCAATTTTGGGTGTTGGGAGCGGGTCTCAGGCCCGCCTCTACGAGATGTTCTGAGATTTTTGCTACCATGCTGCCGCGGGACGCGGAGCGTCCCCCATGCATTCTTAACGATTTGCTGTTTAATCGTCCATTACTGCCTTTAGGGGAGCTACTATGCAGTTACCAATCCTCGAATCAATCAACCTGATGGCTGTGCTGCCGGTGCTGATAATAGCCGGATGGGCCTGCGTGCTGCTGGTGTTCGACCTGTTGATCCCGCGCAGCCGTAAGCATTGGACGGCCTGGCTGGCGCTCGTTGGGCTGCTGGGAGCGGCGGTGGCGCTGTTTTTCCAGATAGGCCATTTTGCCAGGTTGGGCTCTGAGGCAGCCTTCGATGGGATGGTGACGGTCGATGGTTTTTCGATCTTCCTCCAGGTGGTGTTTGTGTTGACGGCCATCGTCGGCGTATTGCTGGCTCTCGATTACCTGCCCCGGCATGGCATCGAGCGCGGCGAGTATTACGTACTGCTGCTTTTTACCACCATCGGGATGATGATTATGTCGATGGCCGCTGACCTGATCGTCGTCTTCGTGGCATTGGAGCTTCTGAGCATCCCACTCTACATCTTATCGGGCTTTGCCGGAATGCGTGAGACCTCTGAAGAGGCCGCCCTGAAATACTTTCTGTTGGGAGCTTTCGCCAGCAGCTTCCTGGTCTATGGAATTGCCCTGACCTACGGCGGCACCGGCACTACCCGGCTCACGGGAATCGCCCAGGCAGTTACCAGCGATGCGCTCAACCTGCCGCTGACCACTGTCGGTATGGGGCTGCTCCTGGTCGGGTTGGGCTTCAAGGTGGCTGCCGTTCCCTTCCACATGTGGACCCCCGATGTCTACCAGGGCGCCCCAACGCCGGTCACGGCCTTCATGTCGGTTGGGGCCAAGGCAGGCGGTTTCGCGGCGCTGATCCGGGTGCTGGTGACAGCCTTCCCGGCTATCGCAAGTGAGTGGGGAACCCTGATTGCAGTCATCGCCGGGCTGACCATGCTGCTGGGTAACATCGTTGCCATCTCACAGAGCAACATCAAGCGCATGCTGGCCTATTCATCGATTGCTCACGCCGGGTACATCCTGTTAGCCGTCGCTGCCGCCCAACGCTCCGAAAACGCATCGTTTGCCATTGGGGCGGTTGTCTTCTACCTGTTGGCCTATGCTCTGACCAATCTGGGGGCCTTCACCGTCGCTATTGCCGTCGAGCGTGACGACGGCACGGGGACGGAGATCGATGATTTTGCGGGGCTGGGCAAGACGCGCCCCTGGATGGCATTGGCGATGGCGCTGTTCATGCTCTCGCTGACGGGGATGCCCATCAGCGGCGGGCTGGTCGGCAAGGTGTTTGTCTTCCAGGCCGCTCTCCAGGCCGTCCCTGGCGACCCGCTGCTGCTGGCGGTGGTGATCATCGGCGTGCTGACCAGTGTCGTCAGCGCCTTCTATTATCTCAAGGTGATCATGGTCATGTACATGCGCGAGGGCGAGGGCAAGGCCGTCCTACCGCTTGCCCTCAAGACGGTGCTGGCGGCAACAGCCTTCGGTACACTGGTGTTGGGCATTATCCCCGGCCCGGTATTCCAAATGGCCCAGCGGGCAATGTTGAAGTGATGAAGCATAAGTTCATTCTATAGGAATTTCCTTTTGCGAATGACAGTCGCTTGTGCACGAGTGGATTCCCGCGAAAGCGGGAATGACACGCAGTTCGTGAGGCTGAAAGCGGATCATCGAGCAATACGAGGCTTTTAAGTTGACACTTATGAAGGTTAAACATTCGTCGTTCGTCATATTACACATCTTCAATTATCCATAACAAAAAGTAACAAACACGACACTCTTGATCAGGTCATGGCAGACGGCATGGCCCGATTTTGCGCTTAGAAGTGTCTCACCTGCCGGATTTCCCGTGACAGACAAATAGGTATATAACATCGAGTGACACGAGAGATGAGTGGTTTTGCTCACGAGGGGATATTTTCACAGGAGGCTCAAAGTGAAAACAAATAGATGGCAGGTGTTGGTCGTTTTCGCAATGATGATTTTAGCTGCGTTGGCATGCGAGGCCAGCTTCAGCACGGCCAGCATTGACAGTGCTGTCATGGCAGCAGATGAAGATGGGACGCAAGAGACAACGGTGTTTGCTGCCGACCAGACATTTTACTGCATCGTCACACTGGCAAATGCGCCAGAAGACACAAAGGTGAGAGCGGTTTGGACGGCGGTCGATGCCGAAGGGGAGGATCCCAATCTGGAGATGGACCAATCGGAGTTAACCATCGTTAATGAGAATGTGCTCACATTCAGCCTGAGTAATGAGGGGCTGTGGCCGTCAGGCACATATAAAGTAGATCTATATCTGAACGACGAGTTGGATCGCACGCTGGAGTTCACAGTCCAATAAGGCCAGTACAGTTGGGCAGAAACAGCCCGGCAGTAAAGATGCCCTTCATCCCCAACTGTTTAAGTGTTTCGCAGGTAACCATAACTGACGGCTTACTTATGCCGCGAAACACTAGTGAGAGTAGAGGTATTCCTTGTTGATGCCCAGGGCAGGGACAAGCCCAGCCAAATAATGTGTTGGCGCACCAAAGCGCTGGGATATATCTTTCTGGAGTTTCGCCAAAAAGGGTAAGCATTGGTATGCTGGGAAAAATCAAGTAAGACAATCCCGGAGACAACCAATGCTTTCTGCTATTCTACACCATTCTGATCAAGTTATTGTGTGATTGACGACCGAAGGTCGTTTGGATTGAATGATTGACGATTGAAAAATGTCTCAAGCCATCTAGACGGTC
>JAFGMS010000231.1 GCA_016927375.1 Anaerolineae bacterium | reverse complement strand
CTTGCAGTATCATTGAGGTTGCCTCCTTTTATAGTTGGATTGCAACCTCTATAATACGGCGGTAGCCGCGCTCAGTCTATACCTGAGTGCGGTTTTCCATTTATGACCATGTCTCATCTAGTTGTCCAGATAGGTTTTTGCGCCATGGGCAAAGTGGCACCCAAAACATAAAACGTAAATATGTGAAAAAGATCCTTGCATCGCATCTTTCGGTCAATTTTGGATCGGGTTTACGAATTAAACGAATACAGGTAACCTCTACGCCAAGTCAATAGCGGAGAGGGTGTATGAGTCAAGCTACAATTGTTTCGGAACGGATAGACGAGCTGCCGATAATCATATATTGTCTCAAGCAGATGGGGCAGATGAGATCGTCGACCAGGAGTTGGGAGCGCCGCATGGCAATTGGGAAGGGTTGAGTTATGGGGAAGTGGCGCTGGTGTTCATCGCCTATGTCGTGATGAGTTGTACGCATTTTTTGAGTCCAATGGAAGAGTGGGCCGAGCAGCATCTAATGAGCTTGAGCCACGCCTTGGGCAAACCAGTGCGGGTGGAAGATTTCACGGATGACCGACTGGCGATTCTGCTGAGTCGATTGGGGGATGAGCAAGCACATCCCGGCGAGCAAATCGAGAAGGATCTGGGGCAACGTATCATCCGGACGTATGAGCTGCCCACCGAGACAGCCCGCGTCGATTTGACCAGTATCTCAGTTTATCACCAGCCGCCGGCGGAGGATCCGGGGTTGATGCGGTTTGGTCGCAGCAAAGATCATCGACCTGACTTGCGTCAATTCAAGGCCGTATTGGGTACATTGGATCCGGCCGGTATGCCGTTGGCTACCGATGTGCTGTCTGGCGAGCAAGCCGACGACCCGCATTACATTCCTATCTGGGATCGAATGGCGGCGACGCTTGGCCACACCGGCTTTCTGGCCGTGGGCGATTGCAAGATGGGCAGTCTGGAAACGCGAGCCTACATTCAAGACCATCACGGCTTCTATCTCATGCCATTACCGATGACCGGCAACACACCGAAAGAATTGCAGGACTGGGTACTCAATCCGCCTTGCCCGCCGCAAGCAATCTGGTTGCCCGGCCAAAGGGCGGATGAACCAGCGGTGGGCCAAGGCTTTGAAGTAACCATAGCCTGTAGCCGGCAGAACCCGGATACGGAAGAAGAAATCGTCGACTGGAACGAGCGGCGTCTGGTGATCCAAAGTGAAGTCCACGCTAACAAGCAACGCAATGGTTTGCAAGAACGTCTGGCTAAGGCCGAAGCGAGCCTGATGGCTCTCAACTCCAGTCCTGCTGCCGAGCAAGCGGAACTGGAGCGTCAGGCACAGGCTATCGTCAAGCGATACCGCGTGACAGAGTACCTGCACCTGAGCTTCATCGAGCAGATTACCAGCCAAACACGCTATGTTGGGCCTGGCCGACCAGGGCCCAATCGCTCCACGCAAACTATCCAGACCCATACCTGGACCGTCGAAGTCACTCGCCAGACTGACATCATCGACCGGTTCAACTGTTTGGCCGGTTGGCGAGTCTATGCTACCAACGCGCCAGCCCATCGGCTTGACCTGACCGGTGCCGTCAATTGCTATCGCCAAGAATGGCAACCGGAACATGGCTTTCATCGCCTCAAAGGCGGCTCGCCGGCTATCATGCCGCTGTATATCCGTGACGACGAGCGCATTGCTGGCCTGTTGCTCCTGTTGGGTATCGCGCTTCGGCTCTTGACCCTGATCGAATTTGTCACCCGTCGCGATCTGGCCGCCACCAACGAGTCGCTCAAAGGTCTCTACGCTGGAAATCCCAATCGCGCTACCAACCGGCCTACCACCGAACGCTTGTTGAAAGCCTTTGGCTATCTCACCCTCTACCGCCTCGAAACAGTAGATGGTTTTCTGCTCGAAATCACACCGCTTTCACCCTTGCAACGCCGTATCTTGCAGGCCTTGCGCATTCCCGTATCGATCTATGCTCCTCCACCTGTTCCCATTATTGATTCCAGTTGACTAATTTTGACCGAAAGATGCGAAGATATACTGGGGTTGCAGCCAAACGCTGGTGGAGGTTGACTATCTGCACAAGCAGCCGCCGATATCCGACTTGTTTCCAGCCTACGGAGAAACGAGGAGTGCACAGGGAGATCCATGCACAGGAAAAGCCTGTCAGGTGCTGATGGTAGAGCCTCGTTCATCGGGCAAATTCCATCATTCGTGGTTTAGCTTTGGCGTAGAGGAAGGGATGCCAGTCGTAGGAGTCCCGCTCCTCAATGACGATGAGGCATACCTAAGGCTTAATGACATCTATGCCTTGACTGTCCATAAGACCTTTGGTGGACACATCAACTATCTTGAGGCGCCGCTCGACTGGGAGACCTATCTTCCGGGAGATCAGGATTGGATCGTCGCACGTATGAAAACGGTGTACGCGGGACTGCAGAGCGGTACAATAGGTGAAGGCATAGAACAACAAGAACCGCTGCCAATTACAGTGGAAGTAGAGGGGGCGCGCCACGAGCTGGGCGATCTGCTGGCAGAGATCGGGCGAAATAGGGAACGAGACCGGGGTCAAAGCCTGGATATGTAGGGAACTGTGCAATGAGAGTAATCCAGTGGGATGATTTGTTCAAGGCGGAGACGGGCGCTGAACTCTTCATATTGCTAAACAAAGTCTTGAGGCGCCTATCAGGGGGTCCTGGTATCAAGATCAACGGGACAGAAGATGGAGGTAAGTTTGGGCTACAGATGCAGGTGGAGCAGACGATCACCGTTCGACATGAGGGGCGGAACAAGATTTCCAGGCCCGTCACGCAGGTATTCACGCTTTTGCAGGATGGCAGCCTACGCTGGGATCTGAAGCTGACCGGTGAGACAATCACCGGACTGGTGAACGTGCAGGCCCGGCTGCGCCAGGTGATGGAAGACAGCTGGGAACATCTGAAACTAACATCTGGTGATCCGTCGGGTGCCCAGCGGGAAGAAGAACCTGTTGTCTGGAACGACGAGTGGATACTGGTCGGTGACTACGTTCCCGAGAGCACAGAGCCAACGCTGACATTTACAGTGCCGCATGAGCAAGCGACAGCCCAAAGCAGCAAGAAGGACAACCAAATTGTAGAAGAGAAAGAGCTGCGTAAAGAAGACGTGGGCTGAGCTTAGAGACGAGATTCAATTATGAACCTGGCACAATGGACGCAACAAACCTACGATACGTTGAGAGCGCGGCGCTATGCCCGCCGAACCTATACCAAGGACGAAGTGCAGGAGATCTTGCGCACAGCCGTTGACATCCTGGTCGACGAGTTGGCAGAGGAGGGAGACCTGGCCCTGGCCGATCTGGGCCGGCTGTGGGTAGAGACGCGCAAACCACGCACCATACACAGCAGCCTGGAGGGGCAGCCAACCACATATGAGATTGGGGCTCGCAAGCGCGTGGTGTTCCGGATGTCGGAGCGGCTGAAAAAGACGCTCAATAGAGATGGAGCGGAGTAGGGGGAGGCAAGCCGGCTTTCGCTGGTGCAATCGGCCTCATTCTCAATAGAGCGGTAGACCGAAGAGGCGAACCCTCTTGTTGCTGAAAGGCCACCACAGCGGCACTCCAAATCTGGTCAGACCGTCACTCAGTACGTGAATAAGAAATCCATGGCCAAAGCAGGCCCCCCACCACCAAAATCGCCAATCCCGGCCGGCCCACATAGCTAAAGCGACAGCTGCAATCGTCACACCAAGCGAGAAAACGATGGAGTGGAGAGGTCCGCGATGCTTGACGGTCTTAGAGACCAGCCGCGCGGTAATCATCAAACCCAGGGCAAAGCCGATGCCTGCCAGTGCCCAGCGCACCAGCGGGATCTCGGTCCACAGCCGGCGCAATCCGCTCTCTACACTATGGCCACCAGCCATACTCAGGCCCACCGCCAATCCAACTACCAACAAAAGCGGCGGCAGCAGTTTTCCCAGGATCTTGTGGGGGAGCCGGCGGCTAATCCATGCCTGCGGATGATCGATATCTGGAGAAACGGACCCGAGCACAACCAGTCCTGCTGCAACAACCATCGTAGTGCCACCCGGCGGATCCGGACCAACTTGAGCGCCGAGATAGAAACCCACACCGGCAGTTGTCAAGCCAATGAGAGCGTGCTGTACGTAGTTCATGAGAGGTCCGTCCTAAGCTATCCGCCTGGCTATCACAACAAGCCGGCGCAAATAAGCCGCGTCTACTTCCTGCCAGTCAGCGCAGGTGATCAAGGTCAGCCGCATATCGGAGGTGGGGAAGACCACGCTGACATCGGTTGGCATCACCAGGCGCAGCTCCGTTACCTGGTAGGTCAACACATAGCTGCCTTCGGCGATGAAGAGCTTGTCTCCGGGCTGAAGCGATGCCAGCTCAGCGAAAGGTCCCCAACCACCTTCATACAACGTAACATGACCGGCAAGGACCATGTTGCCAGGCTGACCCGGAGGCGAGGTCCCCTCCAGATGTCCGACCTGATCGTGAAGTCTCGACAAATCCCACTGCCAGCCGGCATACTCAACCTCAACAATGGCAGTATCCAGGCCCAACTGGGGAATGATAAGGCGTTGGGGCAGCTCGACGATCTCCTGCTCTTGCAGAGAGTCATTCTCAGCCGGACCACCGGGTGCTATACCGTGCCGAATGTAGCCAAGGCCGATGCCAACAGCAGCCATGCTTCCAACCACAGCCCAGCGTCGCAGATGCCGGCCCAGCCTCTCTGCCCGCCAGACCCGGCAGTCTTCGAAATAGAAAGCTCGGTATTGCCAGACCTGTGAGGCATGTACCAGAAGCAGCACAACAACACCCATGGCCAGGCCGGCCAGCTGCAGCAGACGGTCGGCCTGGAGTAGGGCGAACAGATAATCGGTCAGGATGACTTCGAGCCGGTCCAAGCGACTTACCTACAG
>JAFGMS010000230.1 GCA_016927375.1 Anaerolineae bacterium | reverse complement strand
GGCTTGTGATAGCAGTAGACACATACAAAGTACAAAGCTTTTAACTCGTTGCTCGGCACTCGTTACTCAGTACTATTTTCAAGGGAGAACCATGCTCGTAGTCCATGTCTTTATACACGTGAAAGACGATCAAATCGAGGCTTTCAAGGTGGCCACGCTTGAAAACGCCCGCAGCAGCATCCAGGAGCCGGGCGTTGCTCGCTTCGATGTGCTCCAGCAGTCGGATAATCCGGCTCGCTTCGTGCTGGTGGAGGTTTATCGCCAGCCGGAAGATGCAGGCAAGCACAAAGAAACCAGCCACTACCAGGTCTGGCGTGACACGGTGGCTGATATGATGACCGAGCCGCGCCACAGCATCAAGTATGCCAACCTTTTCCCCGATGATGCCGGGTGGAGATAGGCCGATGCGTTTTGAGTTTGCAACAGCCACGCAGGTCATCTTTGGGCCGGGGACGCTGGGTGAGGTCGCGTCGCGGGCATACGCCATGGGACGGCACGCGCTGGTGGTCACCGGCTCCTCGGCCGGGCGGGCTGCCCAGCTTATCGATCGGCTGACTGCGCAGGGAATAGAAATCGCCACCTACAGCGTGTCGGGCGAGCCGGCCATCTCAACCATCGCGCAAGGCGTGCAGCAGGCCCGGCAGGCGAGCTGTGATGTGGTGATCGGGCTGGGTGGGGGCAGTGTGCTGGATGCCGGCAAGGCTATCGCCGCACTGCTGACCAACGACGGCGAGCCACTGGATTACCTGGAGGTAATCGGCAAGGGACAGCCGCTCACCCAGCCTTCCGCACCCTACATCGCCGTTCCGACCACGGCCGGCACCGGCGCAGAGGTGACGCGTAACGCTGTGCTAACTGCGTCAGAGCAGCATATCAAGGTCAGCATGCGCAGCCCGTTCATGCTGCCGCGCCTGGCGGTGGTTGACCCGCTCCTGACCCACTCGATGCCGCCTGAGCTGACCGCCGGCACCGGCCTCGATGCCTTAACCCAGCTCATCGAGCCTTATGTCAGCGCCAAGGCCAACCCGCTGACCGATGCCCTGTGCCGGGAGGGAATGACTCGGGCAGCACGCTCTTTGCGGAGAGCCTATCAAAATGGCGATGATGCGGCCGCCCGCGAAGACATGGCGCTGGCCAGCCTCTTCGGTGGACTGGCGCTGGCCAATGCCGGGCTCGGCGCTGTCCATGGTTTTGCCGGCCCAATAGGGGGGATAACGGGCGCGCCACATGGGGTGGTCTGCGCCTGTCTGCTGCCGCATGTGATGACAGCCAACGTGAAGGCCCTGCAAGAGCGCCAACCTGATTCGGCCGTGATAGCCCGCTTCGATACCGTTGCACAGCTGCTGACCGGAAAGCCATCAGCCACAGCCGATGAAGGGGTGGCCTGGATCCAGGCCCTATGCGTCGAACTGTCTGTGCCGTCCCTGTCCCGTTTCGGGTTGGAAAGCTCGATGTTCCCGGCAGTGATGGCCGCAGCCCGCAAAGCCAGCAGCATGAAGGGCAATGCCATCTCCTTGACCGATGAGGAGCTGGCGGCTATTCTTGAAAAGGCGCTTTAATGGGCAAGAGCTCTGTGGAGACAATCGAACATGAATCAGGAGTGCTCTTATGGGAATCTTGCTCCGCTCGATTTTCCCTCCCCCGTTGTACGGGGGAGGTGACCGGAGGTCGGAGGGGGTTGGCCGGAGGGGTGCTCCTGTGGCAATATCTAAAGAGACTTACTTCTCATCGATGCGAGAGGTTAAGATTAGAAGCATGGTGGGTGTTATGTGCCTGCTGCTTGTTGGGTGTGCCTCGGGCAGCGGTAGCATCACGCCACCTGGTGAAGCAAACCAACCTATCGATGCAGCATCCCCTTCTGCTGTTCCGGTTACGGTCACGCCGACATCCACCATCGAGCCTTCGCCGCCGGCGACAGAATCGCCCAGTGTAATAGACGCAACAGCTACACCTGTGCCGGAAAATGGCCTGCTGGACAATGGTCCGATACTGATCTTCAAGGCGGCCGGAAAGCCCGATGGCGAGGAGCATCTGTGGGCGGTCAATCAGGACGGGAGCAACCTGACGCAGCTGGTCGATGAGAATGTGCTGAATTTCGCCGTTCACCCCCATAGCAGCCTTACAGGCGGTATAACCATTGTCTATGCCATGCTATCAGAACAAGGAGCCTCGAACATCACGCTGAAGCTCCTGGCGCTGCCTGGTGGCGATGTAGAGACTATCACACCGCTGGTTGGTGAGACGCTCCCGGTAGAGCTGTACGATATGTACAGTCTGACCCAGTCGGTTCAGTCCGGTGGCTTGGTGTGGTCGCCAGGGGGCACCCTGCTGGCCTTTGTCGGCATGTTGGATGATAGCTGGGCTAATCTATACACATACGATTACGCTGAGGGTGTCATCACGCGCCTGTCGAACCAACCCCATCATGCCCTCCACCCACAGTGGTCGCCGGACGGTCGCTTCATCGTCTATGGGGCCGTTGAGTTTTTTCTCATGGGAAGCGCACAAACAACCGGGATGTGGGCATCGAAATATGATGGCACCGGCCTGGCACCGCTGGAAGGACCGCTCAGGGAGAATGGTGAACGCGGGTATTATACTGAGGTAGTTGCCTGGCTCAATAACACCGAGCTTCTCTTGCGGAGCGCCCATTTTTATCCGATGGGCTATGTACTGCATGCCGACGCCGAAACCGGTGCGACCTCAATGGTTTTCAATGAGCCATTTATCCAGGCCGCCTACGCGCTAGAGTACAACACCTGGCTCCTGTCTCAGGCCAACGATTCTGAAGCGAGTATTTCGCTGATTTTGTACCAGTATGGCGAGCGCACCGAGCTTCTTGCGGATAACGTTGGCTGGGTATGGTGGTCCGGTGATTACGATGTGTTCTTTGGCGTCGGCGACGACAAGCGCCTTTACACTATCACTCCCAGGGGGAAGATATCAGAGCTGCCTCTGGAAAATGGCTGGTACAGCCAGTTCAGTCTCAACTACATCTTCTCTGTTTCACCGGACGGTTCTCGATGGGCCTGGCATTATCCGGGCGACAGCGGCATGGGCGGGCCGATATGGGTTGGCGAGCCCATGAAGCAGCCCATCCATCTCGTCTCAGCAGGCACCAGCACCAACCAGCTCTATCTAAGCTGGACGCCTGACAGCCGGCGCATCATCTGCCTGACCGACGCCGGTCTCTATATGGCCGAGGCGCCCGATTTTCAGATTGCCCCTGTCTCGACCAATCTGTTCGCTCTGCACAGGGCAGATTGGGGAGGCGTGTGGGTGCATTGAGGTTGTGAAGAGATTACTCTGCATTGATCGCGCTGCTCTTGGATACTGTCACCTGGGGACATCGTCATCAATTGCTGCGGAAGTCAGGGACCGGCAGGCGGCCGGTTACCTTCAGCTACACAGACCGTCTCCCCCTGCACATTCCGGCAAGAACCATCG
Organism: Anaerolineae bacterium; assembly: GCA_016927375.1. GTDB lineage: Bacteria > Chloroflexota > Anaerolineae > Aggregatilineales > UBA3940 > JAFGMS01. The sequence continues at coordinate 6,903 of JAFGMS010000230.1, read as the reverse complement.
AACGTCCTGCCGTTGGGCAGGTTGACCGTGCAGGCCTCGCTGGCTTCCAGGTTGGCACAGGCTTCGATGGCCTCAATCGGTGGTTTGCGAACAGCGCCGGCTGGTCCATCTTGAGGTATGTTCACTGCCGGAGCGGCTTGCCCTCCGGTGTAGGGTGCAAGACTGCCCCCGCATTGGTAGAGAGCCGAGCCACCCTCCTGATTGGGCCTGCCTTGACCCTGTGGAGTAGGAGCAGGCTGCCCGGAGCCATAGCCCGGCACGAGCGTACAGCTGCTCCCCAGCCACGCTGCGATCTCACGGCCTGGACTGCGGTTGCCGGAGTAGAGGATGTAGCGCAGCTCACCGCCTGCAACCATCGCCTGCAAATCGGCGGAGTCTACTACCGGGTCGCTGCCGCTGAAGCCGCCCATGTAGAGTACCGGGCGGCCGGTGGCCAGCACCATCGATGCGCCGCTGTTGGCGTTCGGCACAGCCACCAGATACTCGACATCCTGTGTGTTCTCCTGCAGGTAGAGCAGCAGCGGGTTCTCCTGGACATTCCGGCGGTCCGGGTTCTGGCCGGGCACACCGGTCAGGTCTCCTTGATAGGCGCCCGGCAGGTTGACGTCAGGGCTCTGTGAGGTAACCGTCAGCACCGACCAGGCCAGCGGGGCAGCGAGCACCCCCATAACCACCAACGAGTAGGCCACTAGGTTCATGATTTTACGCCGGGCAACCTGGGCTACGACCAGACTGAATACCCCTGCGATCAGCAAGACTGCTGCCAGCCACAGCCACCAGGCATTCTCACCGAACTGGAGCGCCAGCCACCACTGGAAGGCCAGCGTGGCCGCTGCCGCCAGAGCCAGTATCAGGAACGCCCAGATGCTCTCGTGCTTTGCCCATAAGGCTGAGATACCGCCACCGGCAACCGCGCCGAGAGCCGGCGCGAGCATGATCATGTAGTAAGCATGGAAGAACTCGGCGACACTGAAAAAGACCAGGCAGGTCACCAGCCAGCCGCCCCACAGGACCAGGGCCTTGTGGGGCGCTTCGAAGAGCCAGTGCAGGCGAGCCGTAAAGAGCAGCACGACTAGCGAAACCAATGCGAATGGCAGCAGCCAGCTCATCTCTTTGCCCAGCGGCGGAATGAAGAAGCGAATCGCCGAAGGTGTGCCGACCTCACCAGAGAATGCCGATCCGGCGCCGCCCTGATTGCCCGACTGGCCGCGAGCATCAGCGTCTGGACCGTCCTGAACCTCGCATGATAGCAGCCCCTGCACCTCGGCGCATGTCCCGGAGACGGTCCTGCCATTGAGTAAATTCACCGTGCAGGCATCACCGATAGCCAGACCATTGCAGGCCTCGATGGCTTCACGCGGCGGCCGCGGGTTGTCCGGCGATTGGTTCTGGGCGAAGCCGTCGGGGCCATCGGTGCCTGGTGGCAGTTTGTTGGCCTGGGCCCTGCGCCCGCCAAACAAGCGATTGAGGCCGTTATGCCCAACGATCAGCTCCATGACCGTGTTATCGGTGCTGCTGCCTACATAGGGACGCGCGTCTGCAGGGGTCAGGTCAACGATCACCGCCCACGAGAGCGAGACGATCAGCATGACGGCCGCTGCCAGCCCTAACGATACAATTTTACGCCACCATTTGACCCTGGCGCCAAAGAAGTAGACGGCAAAGAAAGCTGGCACCGGCAGGAAGGCCTGCAGCATCTTGATGTTGAACCCCAGACCAACGATGAAACCGCCCAGCAGCAGCCAGCGCAGCTTGCCGGTCTCTGTCGCAGCGATAAATGACCAGACCGCCAGCAGCAGGCAGAAGACCAGCATGCCGTCCATGGTATTGTTGCGGTCGGTTCCCAGCACCACCGGTGTGATGGCCATGACCAGCCCGGCCAGCAGCCCGGCCAATGAGCCGAGATGCTTCTTGACCAGATGATAGAGCAGTGGGATAGAGAATATCCCCGCCAGGATGTTCGGCAGGCTGACCGAGAAGCCGCTCACGCCCAGAACGGCCGCGAAGGCGGCCTCGATCCACAAACCAAGTGGAGGCTTATCGACGGTCACCGAGCCGCCTGGCTCGGCTGCCACAAAGAAAAAGTTGTGCGCTGACTGCAGCATCGACTTGACTGCCGCTGTGTAGTAGGCGTTGGCATCGCCGATGGCCTCGATGTTGGTAAAGTGCAGCACAGCCGAGAGCAGCATGATAGCGACCAGGATCAGAATGGCCGGCGTGACGCGCTTCCACAAGCGCCGGTCGAGCCAGGCCGATTTTTTCATTGAAGGTTCAGTATGAACGGGTATAGTGTCAGTAACCATGATTGGGTCCTTAGAAACGGTAATGAGTGACGAGTTGTGAGTGATGAGCATGACATAATTAGCTATCAGCTATCGCTCCGAAACGTCCGGAAACAGTTGGCGAGATAATTCCAGAAGACAACCATGCCGGTGGCGATGGCTTTGGCCGGCGTGTAGCCCCAATCCGGCTGGCCGATCAATGCACCGAATGGAGCCTCAAGCAGGATCACAATGACATTATTGAGCGCCAACCTAACCATGCTGACCAGCGCAAACTGGATGTGTCATCCGGGAGCCCTTGTTTGCATCAGCGAAAGTCCGGCTGCGGTCGAGCACATAGTTGTTGGCCACCTTGAACTCGCCGTCCGGCAGGAGCACTGCCGGCATGATGATCGCCGTGAGCACGGCGGGGGAGACGTAGCGAAGCGCGCGTGCCGCGGGCGCGGGCATAGTCACTTTGCCAAGCAATGCCAGCACGCGGCTACCCAACCTCCAAGTGGTGGTCGCTCTGCGCTGGAGACCGAGCAAGACGAGAAGTCAAACAAGCGCAAATCATCGGTCGTTAGCATCCTCAAAAAGAGCGGGACAGCGCATATTCCTGGAATGCACATTCCCCGGGAGGGGGAGGAAGAGGTCTGATTCGCGATCAGGGTTTCGTACCTCATGATATCTCGGAAAGTACCGTAAGAAATGACTTGAGGCTCTTATCATCAACCAGCCTTACTCGCCGCCGGCTGTCGTGACCAGTCGTGCATCGAGAAGTTGAGCCAGCGTTATCACCGATACGGCAGGCGTCCAGCCTTGTGGGTAGAGATGAAATACATAGACGCCTGCTCTGCCACGCAGGAAGACGACCAGGTCAACCCGAATCGTTTGGTTGTTGAGATTGGCAAGCCCAAAGCAACCTTGTGCCTCCTGGCCAACATCCTCTAAAACCTCCAGTTGCCCATCACCTATTATTTCTTGTGTGCCTGCTCCGACGATAAACATATACAAAGCAAAAAGTGGCTTTTGAGTGGCCGGAGCGCCCTCTCTGAAGGGGGCTTCTTCGGTGAAGGTGCCGCTGAATGTGACGATCAGCTCCGGGCCTTCAGGATGGGCTACGGTGAAACCGGAAGTGCTGGCTACATCGAAGAAGGGGGCCTGGGTAAACCCCTCGGCGATGGGAACCATCGTTTCTGGAGCTGCAGCCTGGAATCCGGATGGGAGATCGGCGGGGGCTAGCACGACACCCGAGAGATCGATCTGGCTGGGGTTGGGGGGAGCAGCAAGAGTCGGTTCTGTGGGGATAGATGATGGCATCGAGGTTGCTGGTGGAACCGGGGTTTTGGTCGGCGTGGGCAGCGGTGTAGCCGGGGCACAGGCAGCTAGGCTGCCAGCTACGATAACTGTTACTACAGAAAACAACTTCTCATTCATAGGCAGCAAACAACTCAATGTTCAGTGTTGGGGACAAAACCCACATCGTTTATGATCGCAAAGGAAATTCAGGCCACAGATTGCACGGATAAAGAATAAAAATCCGAGAAATCTGTGTAATCCGTGATCTGAATCTATGTCGTTGAATGGCTTGAGTTGACACCTGTGATTCTCAGACCTTCACTGGTGACTCCAGTAGCTTCATCAGCAGTTGGACTGCATTTTTCACGTCATTCCGATCTACCGTTTCGCTGGTAGTGTGGACATAACGGCAGGGGATGCTCAAACAGCCGGCCCGGACGCCCGCTCTCACAAGCTGCATCGATGCGGCATCAGTCGATCCCTGGATCAAAACTTCGCGTTGGTAAGGAACATTGGCGGCTTTGGCAGCTTTCTCCATCAGGGTGATAACCTCCGGTGAGGCCAACATCCTGCTGTCCTTGATCTTGATGGCCGGCCCCTTGCCCAGCGCAACCTCCATCTTGTAGCCGTTAGGGGTATCGCCGGTACGCGTTACATCAATGGCAATGGCAAATTGTGGGGCGACAGCATAGGCAGCAGTCTGGGCTCCACGCAGTCCGACCTCTTCCTGGACACTGAAGACGAAGGCTACATCGTGTGGACATTGCTTGAGGGTACGCATAACCTCGATCTGGATTGCGCAGCCGATGCGGTCATCCATGCTCTTGGCGATCAGGCGCTCGCCGCGCACTTCAAGCGTGCGGTGGAGGCCCGCTGCATCGCCGACTTTGACGGTATGTTTCTTGCCATTGGAGGCATCGATGAATAATTGGGACAGCTTGGGCGTGCTGGTAGCCGAGACTTCAGCATCAACGCCAATGGTGCCGATCGTGCCGTCTGCGAAAAGCACACGGTTACCCAAGAGCGTGTTAGGATATAGCCCACCGATATTTGCAAAGCGCAGAAAACCTTCTTTATCAACATGGGTGACAATCATGCCGATCTCATCCATGTGGGAAGAGAGCATGATGGTGGTGGCGTCCGGCTTGCCACTACGCTTCCAGGCGATGATGCTGCCCAAGGCATCGATGCTTACCTCATCGGCCAGCCCCTCGATCTCCCGCAGGATTACATCCCTGATTTGGCCTTCGTGACCACTGGGGCCGTAGGTTTCGACAAGCTTGCGAATAGTTTCAATCACGGTTTTTTGCTCCGTTTTTAGCAAAATCCGGCATGGCAGGCACGGTCACCAATATATTTGAATTAGCCAACGCTCAGACTTTGGTCGATGGCAACAATAAAAAGCTTACCCCAGATAACCTCTGGGGCGCAATTTGATGTTCAGGCTTCCTCTTTTTGCTCAGGTCCTGAGGATGGTTCCTGGGGTTTCTTGCGCAGGCGATTTAGCCAGCCGCCAATGTGGGTGAATAATGGCGGCGGTGGAACAGGCTCAACAGCCGGATCAGGAAAGGGCGGCTGATCGAGCAATTTGCGCCAGATATATTGGCCTATCAGCTGGAGAGTGGCAACCACCGGCGCAGCCAGTACTGCTCCCAGGATACCGGCCAGCGCCCCGCCTGCCAACAGGCTGATAATTACCACCAGAGGGCTCAGATTAAGTACTTCACCAACCACACGGGGCACGAGCAGTGCCGCCTCGACGTTTTGAAGAATGATAGAGACAAGCGTCACCAGCAAAGCATAATGGAACGGCATCAGGCCAAAGTGATTACCGGGTTGGAAGAGTGCCACGAGTGCGGTGAGTGCAACAGCTACGACGGGCCCAAGATAGGGCACTATCTGGAGGATCCCGGTCAGCAGTCCCAGCGCCAGTGAGTTTTGCACGCCGAGGATTGCCAGAGCAACGGATGTGATCAGCGCGGTGGCAATTGCCAATATGATCTGCCCTCTCAGGTAGGCATTCCATATGCGGTTAAATCCGCGGCTCAGCCGCTCGAAATCCTCGCCGTAGCCAAGATTGCGCAGCAGATCTGTCAGGCGCTTGTTATGTACAGGCATCTCGACGGCAATGTAAATCGACATGATGAAAGTGATGAATAACCAGCCGGCCACATTGACGGCGCCATTAGCAACCTGAGTGATCACCTGGCTGCCCTGACTTATAGCCGGGTTAATCATCTGCAAAACTTGCTCTTCGATTTTGTTCCAATCGAAGGTGTAGGGGGTGATCTCGATCCTTCCAAAAGTGATTGTCGTCTCCGGGCTGGTGACATATTGCTTGAATAGATCAAAAACGTCGCTGACCAAACTGGGAAACTGATCGAGCAAGGCATCGATCTGGCTGTAAGCCGCCACTCCGATCATTGCCACAATTCCCAGTACCACTATTCCCAACAGAAGGTAAATAAGCAGAACGGCCATTACCCGGGAGAGGAAGGTGCGGCTACTGAGAAGGTCGATGGTAGGAGCGAGCATATAAGCTATCATGGCACCCACGACCAGCTCGCCTACCAATGCCTGGAATTTCCAGGCCAGCAAGCCCAGGAGAACCAGTCCAACCAAGACGATGGTGCGTTTTGTATTCTTTCCCCATGCGGGTGAACTTTGACGAGGATAGCTCATACAATCTCCAACACAATTATTGATCCCAACGGTAGATACATACCTGAGTATAGTCCAGATGTTCATGTGTTACTAGCTCACTGGTAGCTGGGGCACCGCTACACCAATCGTTAGATGCAGAACACAGCACATGCTCTTTTGTTCAAGTTTACAATGAAGAGAATATGTAACGAATGGGGTAAAACCCTGACGCAGCTACTTCCTACACAGCGACATATTTAGGAATGAGAATTTATTAACTTGCTCATCCATAATCCTGATTGCCGGCTCTTAGGGGCAAGTTATTTAATCGCCATTCCTTAAGCGGTTAGGGGGTTGAGGGGGCCTTTTCATCGGGGCGGCTACTTTAACAATGGCAAGCTGGGTAGCAGCAGGTGAGAATAACGGTCCAATGTGGGAAAGCGGGACCAGCCCCAGACCCTGATGGTTTTCGACGCAGGCAAATGTTTGTTTCCGCTTAAAGACGCGGCTTCAGTTCATCTGCTATTCAAAGCAGGTAGGGAGCACAGAGATATGTGAAATCCGGTAAGTTTGGGATGGTTCACCGTTATGTGAAATGAGCCAAGTTGTTTGCAAAACGCGTCATATTCGGTGTCTTACCCCTGCTCGGCGCTGTCATTCCCGCTTTCGCGGGAATGACAGGCAGCCTGGCAGGGGG